>JAFGLL010000010.1 GCA_016928095.1 Thermoplasmatota archaeon | reverse complement strand
GTCGTATTCCAGTCTCGCGCCTTACCGGGCTGAGCTACCTCTGCATTATTGGCTTGAACGGGCCCTAATCGAACGGTCCTATTTAACGGTTTACGGCCTGGTATGGGGAGTTTGGGTCATTTGTCGGACCCATCCTCTTCTATGTCCAGGTCATCATCGGTAATATCATCATCCTCGAATTCGAGGTCCTCATCCGTCTCGTCGTCCTCCAGCAGGTCAGCGTCCTTATCCGTGAGGTCGCCCTCTTCCACATCTAGGTCATCATCATCTGAAGGCTCGTCCGGGTCAGATGTCTCCTTTTCCTTCTCCGGTACCTTCTCATCCAGATCGATACCTCTCTCCATCATCTCCTTCCTGGAAAGCTCGATATCGACCTCATCCGAGAGAGATAGGAAATCCGAGGGTATCTCCTCCACTGTGAATACTGTCTTCCCTGCCCTCTGAATGATGATCCCGTTGTTCTGGGCTCCCTCGGCATCGATCCTGATAATGACCGGATCGGGACCTTCACGGTGTATCCCGGCCTCGTAGGCATCGTTCCAGGTCTTCGAGAGATGGACCATGGTCCTGTCCACCGGGTGGAGGCCGTTCTTGAGGAGCTGGTCGACCTCTCCCGGGTCTGATGGATAGTAGAGCCTCTCTGGGATGTTATCGGTGGGGAGGCTCATGCTGAGCTCTATGGAGTGGCCGTAGGTCGCCCTGACATGGTTGCTGTCCACCTGATATCTCCCTTTGGGATCGGTCTCTACCAGACCGATGATATGGGTCGGTCTCAACCACCTCATTCTATCGCCTCTCTTGCGTTTGATGGCTGACACCATCTTGTAGATGTCAACGAACCCCTCCTCATCCATGTCAAGCCCGAACTTCTCGGGAAAATGTCTCAGTATGCCGGCCAATATCCTTCCAAGTGATTCCAGCTCGTAGGAGCTCATGAGGAACTTCCCCTCTTCTCCGCAGACAGGACAGTCCTCTCCTCTGAAATACCCATGGTCAGTGCACATTCGAAGCATCATCGGTCACCTTCTCAAACAGAAACTTGAACGACAGGTTCCTGAACCTTGTCGCATTCCTTCCTGGTCGAACATGCAATGTACATTTATTATATTAAACGCACGGGATGTAACGCACCCGGGATTACTGGTCAGGACCATCATCGTCCAGCAACGAGCTGTCCGTATGCTTGTTCTTTCCTCTGCTGGTGAGCTTTGAATAAATCATTTCCAGGATGCTGTCGGACATATCCCTGCGTTTTTTGGCCTCCTCTATCATCTCGGGAGGATCGGACCTTTCGTCCTTGAGCATCCGGTGTATCTTCAGACCCATGGTCATGTCGACCTTACCTCGCCAGCTTCAAAGAGGTTTTTTCACACTCTCGACAATATGAACCTGCATGACCTTAATAATACTTACTGGCTGATTTCCCAAACCTATAACCATGCACATATTTGGACAGGATCCGTGTTCACAAGGGCCGACCGATCGTCATCCACCACCTGACCTACCCGTCCCAATCCTCTTCATCGAGTTCTTCCCCATCCCCCCAGTCCTCCTCTTCAGGCTCATCCTCATCCTCGTCCCAGTCGATCTCCTTCCTGGAGGACGCCTCCATGGTGCGAGAGAGGTCCGACGTTTCATGGACCTCCTCCGATGAGATGGTATCGGGTCCTTGCCCGGCAGGGTCCGGAGGAGTGCCGTAGAGATCCTCATAGCTGGGTGGTTCGATCGTTGCCCCCTCCTCCTCTTCCTGGAGCGGGGGGGCCTCTTCGACGAGAGATGGTTCCGGCTCCGCTATGCTTCGCCCCCTCATCGCCTCCTCCTCCTTTCCGGCCTCCCAGATCCTGTCGAGGTTCTTTCTCCTCCTGATGACCCCAAATATCATGAGGAACATGAAGAGAACGACAACCAACACAGCGGCGATGATCCACCATTTCGGATCCTCCATCCAGTCCGGCAGGGGGTCCTCTTCAACGACATCATCATCATTTTCGTCCTCAGTAACGGGTGGAAGATATGTCTTGAAATCCCACATGTATGTCTGGTCAAGTTGGTAGTTGAAGATGTCAAGAGCCTGTTCCGAAATCGTGAAATTATAGGTGGCACCCTCGTCCATAACGGCTTCGACGATGACCGTGTAGTTATCCTCTCCCTGCTTGACCATGAACGATGTAGGGGTCCTGATGATCCTCTCCTTACCCGTGTAGATGTCGATCTCCTTGGTAATTACCCTGATCGAGATATAGTTCACAATGGAGGATGGGGATACCGGGTTCGAGAACCTGAGGACGATGGCTGTCGTGTTCGTGATGTTTTCGAAGAACCCGGAATGGGATGACCCCCAGGGAAACACAAGCCTGAACTGTGTCCTGATCGTGTAGTTGGCAGTGAACCTTTGGGACAGAGCGTTGCCCCATGTATCCCTGACCGTCGGTTCCACAACCAGCGAGTATGTGAGTTCGAACTCCAGGGTATCGGTCTGCAGGAGGACCTCCGTTCTTTCCTCTTTGATCGAAACGGTCAGTGTCGCTGGTATATCGGTGCCGTTGGGATCGAGCAGATGGACAGATGCGGAGTTGATGGAAGCCTTATCCATCCTCTCCGAGAAACGGACAATGAAATGCATGTCCTCGCTGAACTGGTAGGTCCCGTTGGGGGCCGGGAGCACCTCGGCGACACGGGGCGGTGTGAGGTCCCCTTCCGCATATATGTTGATCTGGAATTCCCTGAAGTTACCGTAAGGGTCCGTGGCCAGAAGGAGCAGTGTGTAGGATCCCGGTTCGGTGAAATTGTGATCGAAGGAGGGGCCAGAGAAATTATAGGTCCACCATTGCGAAGGCGGTCCCTCGAGATACTGCAGGCTCCAATCATACTGGCATCCATCGGGAATGGGCCTCCCGTTGTCCGTGAGGTTCGCTGTGTAGGTCTCCGGTATTCCCAGGATGACGTTATTCATCCCCTGTATATTTCCGGCCGGAGGCGTTATATCATCTACCGTGATGTTCATCTCAAGTTCGGCCGTATTGCCGCCACCATCACGTATCTTGACATGGAAAGAATATATGCCAGGTTCCGGGAACACTATATGGACAATTGGGGAGGAGAGGTCCTGGATGAACCCATACGGTCCGGTAAAGCTCCATTCTATTGAGAAATCCTCTCGAAGATGCGCCCAGGGGTCATTGTCGGTCCAGTTGAGGTCGTAGGTGACCAGGGTATCTTCATCCACTTCAAGTTCACCTTCGACCGACATCACTGGCGATGTATTGTCGTACACCGTTATCATCAGGGTCATCTCGTCCGAATTACCGGCGGGGTCCCTGACGTACAGGGATAGATGATGGTCACCCATTTCGGTGAAGGTGACCAGGTATTGGTCCGTACCGTAGCGTACCTTGGCCACCCCATCAGGCCCCCTGTAGGTCCAGGTGATGTTCTCTATGTAGGTGAAGTTGGTGTCGTATCCGGTGTCGTAGGAGGTTGAATTGAAGAGGTACTGATGACCCATTATTTCCCTGAACACATGTTCCTGGTCCTCAACATCTATGATCGGAACCGGCAGCATGGTGTCCAGTGTGAACAGGTAGGTACGAATTGTTGGACCGGCACCGTACTGGTCAAAGGCCGCAAGGGTGATGTTGTTGAAACCTTCATCCAGGTCCAGGTCGAACGAGAAACTCCCCATTTCGTTCACCGTGGAGTTGCTGTCCATGCTCCCATTCTTCCATATCTGGACGTAACCAGAAGCTTCTGACCTCCCGTCCAGCTGGTATGATCCCGAGTTGGTGATCCTGGGGGGCGGGTTGAGTATCTCAACGGAGCTCGGCCCCAGATTATCGATGCGGAAACCGAAGGCAACGACCCATTCGGATATATTCGGGACCTCGTCGTAGCCACGATACCTGAGGAACATGCTGTCGATGTTCCCCGGACCACCGGACACGTTCCTTGTATCCCATGTATAGTTTTCAGGGTATCCCATGCCGGCATCCATCCAGATACCGTCATCCTCCAATCCGTTCCCGTTCGAATCGTTGTAGTACTGCATCTCGACCATTGCGAGGTCCGGGCTTCCGACAAATAAGAGGTCCGCTACCCCGACGATCGTATACGGGGTCGTGATAAGGTCAACGACCGGTGGCTCGGTGTCTGTGGGTGTTACGTTGAAGGGGAGGGACAATGATGAGGCGTTACCGTTGATGTCCACGGCAGATAACCTGAACCAGTGCTCCATACCATCGGTGAGGTTCCCGATGGTCATGTTCGAGACCACGCTGGTTGTGTTTGCGATATGCTTCCATTCCCCTGTACCAAAAGCGGTCGGACCGCTCAGATTGACGAACGCGGAGTAGTGGGACAGGTCCGTCTCGTTGCTCTCATCCCATCTCAGAAGGACCGTGTTACCCCCTCCAAGGGTCGTTGCTGTCAGGTTCTTCGGATACCTGGGTAACGAGGTGTTGAAGGTCACGTTGAACTGACCGTACATGAGAGGTCCGAGGAATGGGTCTTCGACGAGGGTCACCAGAGGGAAGGTCCCGAAGGTTCCGTTTGGAACGGTCCATACCGCAGATACGTTCCCGTCGTTCTCCTGGAGATCTCCGCTTGCGTTCGAGCCGTCATCGAAGAACGGACTCCAGACATCATTCATGCCCTGAAATTTCCAGAAGGTCCGAGTCCCGGTCAGGGTCTCCCCCATCAAGTGCAGGACCTCATGCTCCGACTGGACAAGCCCCAGTTCCATCGTATGCTGGACCGCGATCCTGACCGGGTCCTTTGCAGTGATCTCGGAATAAAGGGTCGAGGTGGAATAACTGTAGGAAACGTTGATGATATCGTCATGAGATACATACAGGGACGAAGGGGACGGGGTGGATGTGTTGCTCGTCAGGAAGAACCCGGTGAACTGGCCGAATGGTCCGATCTTGTTCAGAACGATGTTCTTCCCGGGGGGGTCGCTGTCGGAAAATATATGGACGTTTACGCTGGATCGTGACGTCTGGGACGGGTTGAAGACGCTGACGGTAACGTTGTCCGAACCGGTGGAAACATACTTCCTGTATGTTTCCAGTCCAAGAACGTTACCGGTCTGGATGAGTTCGTAGTTCGCCGCGAGTCCGAAGTTCTGGGGCCCCATCGGTATGTTGTATGCCTTCACCTCGACCTTCCACCAGCCCATGGCCGGTGTGGGGATCTTTATCCCCTCGACCGGATTCGTCCTGTCGGTCGTGTCGTTGAAGGGCGACAGGAGATCGTTCCCGTGATAGGTGGTTCCGTTAGGTGCAGTGATGATGATGTCCAGATCGTTAACCAGTGTCTTCGCCGCATAGGCAGCCGCCGGATAGTCGGACCATGCAAGGGTCAATCTCAGGTCATCCGTACTGTTGACGTTCACGTACCTTGTCACCACATCGTTCGTCTGGACTCCGACCTTCTGATCTATGTAGGATACGGTCGCCCCCACCCTTGGAACGAGAGAGTTCCGAATGTCGATCCTGCCCCAGCCTTGAGCATTGTCCGGCCGACCCGTTATCTCCTGTGTTGTCTCGTTGTCGGACCCGTATTGCCCCGGGGTCATATCGAGGGCACCATTTATCAGGGTCGCCTTGAGAAGAGCTCCCGAAGGAGAGTTGTGGTCCAATATCTCCTCGTAATATTCCCGAAGGAGGACGACCGTCCCTGCCGTGATGGGGGTTGACATCGATGTGCCACCCATGAAAATATACTGTGAATTATCCTGATAGGCCCCCCACCCTGTGGCCGAGGTCTGGGTGGACCTGACCGAGAGTATATTGGTACCGGGGGCGACAACGTCGGGTTTGATCCTGCCGTCGTTCGTAGGGCCGCGCGAGGAGAATGCGGCCATACCGGTGGGATCATCCGACATCTTGTCCGTTGTTATGGGGTCCTTGGAATATTTCCAGAGCCAGCTTCCTGTGCCCCACTGGAACTGATACCCACCTTCCGTCCTGTAGTTCTCGCTGGCACCGACGGTTATAGCGCTTTTTGAGGTTGCCGGGGAGCCTATGGAATCGTCATCGATCTTCCCATCCGGATTGTATGTCCCGTATGGTTTGTAATAATCGATACCATCATTGCCCGCGGAAAATAGGATGATCATGTCCGGATGATAGTACAGGAACCAGTCCACGTCCCGGGAGTTGGTCGTGTAGGCTCCGGCATAAGCGGCTCCCCAGGAGTTGGAATGAACCCTTGCTCCGAAATCGTATGCATCCTGGAATAAAAGGCTCAGGTTGGACGGGAGCTCCAGTCTGTTACCGGCGTTCTGATTGGCTATGGACTGGAAGAATATCTCCGCTTCGGGTGCCATCCCTCTGATCGAACCGTTGGAGTTCGAACCGTTCCCGGCAATGGAACCCGTTGTATGGGTCCCGTGGGAGTGAGTATCGTTCGAGTTGGGACCGGCCCAGAGCGAGGTCGTCACTCTGTTGTCGAAGTCAGCGATGATGTCCCCGTTGACCGAGTGATTGTCAACACCGGTGTCGATCCCGGTATCGGCGATTGCGACCTTCTGCCCGGAACCATCGAGACCCAGAGTGTCCCATACGGTCTGGACCCCGATGATGTCCTTTGATACGTTGTTATGAAGCTCCATCCTTAACCTGGGCTCGATCCACTGGATGGACGGGATCGATATCAGGGCTTCCAAGGAGATGATCGGGAGTTCCAGAACATAGCGGGTGGAGGAACCCACCTCGACCCCGGAGGAAATCCTGGCAAGTTCAATTTTTATGGTCGGATCGGGGTAGAAAAGATCCACCATCAGACGGTCCGAACCGGAGACCTCGGTCGCTGCGGGGTCAGAAACAAGAGCATCGTGGACAGTGGGTGAGACCTTCAGACCGGAAGGGAAATGGGAAACACCGGTCACGCCGTCATATTGTAACAGATCATCCGGTCCGATCTCCTCGGACCTGACCACGTAGCACATGTCCGGTAGGTATCCCAGGATGTCCACGCCGCTTCTCACAAGGGAGTCACTCCATTCCCTGAGGACCGGTCCCTGGAACTGGACAATGTAGATCTCCGATCGTTCGTCCATCGGTGATACCGGGACCCTTTCCATCAGCTCCCCGATCACGATGTCACCCCACAGGGTCCTCACAAGATACCTTTCCGTGAGGTCATGTAGGTCTCCGATACCCGGGCTCTCCATGGCCACTGTCGTCGAGAGCAGGGTCGCGATGGTCATAAGAAGGGCCATGGAGCTTGCCAGTGCCCTGTTCCTGTTATTGGACATATGGTCACCTTTCTGTTTGGCGTTCGCCTACCATGGAGGCGAGGTGTTTCGGATCACTCCAGGTGCAGGCCTTTTACGGTCTAGGAACAGCTTCGATTAATATCTTTTGGGTCCGGATTTTCATCACGTTCAGACCGGGAAGAAACAGGACAGCCGTTCCAACGCGGATATGCCCGCACTCCCACCAACCTTGCTTGCGACCGTTTTGGCTCCGAGCACAAGATAGGGGTAGAGGAACTCACGCATACCGCTCCTCCCTGATATCCCGGTGTCCTTCTGGTAGGCGATCAGTTCGAGCATCGGCCATGAAGCATATCTTGATGGGTCCCAGTTGTTTGGGGGGGTTGCCTCGACTTCCGGTCTCTTTTCCAGGGTCAGACCGACTGCAAGGCAGAATTCCTCCAGCGACCGCCTTGTCGGGAACAGACCGTCCCCTACCAGCGATATTATCGGCCCCATGGGGTCATCTCTCATCCACCTGCACCCCCATAGAGCTTCAGGATGCTTCCTTGTCCCTCAATCTCGAGCACGTAGTGTCTGAAGGACAGGCCTTTTGCCAACCATACCTCTCTTGCCTTTTCCATCTCCTTTTCCGACATGCTCCCCTCCGGAAGAGATATGAGCACCCTGGTGGATATTTCCGGGAGGCCCTCTATTATCCTTCTTCTTTTATCGATATCGATGTAGGGGAATGGAGAATCCAGGACCAGCATTCCACCGGATATCCCGGGTATGGATGTCAGAACGGAGAGGGCAGTAAGTTCCCTCTCTCCGGCGGAGAGGTAGGGCATTGTCAGGACCCGTTGCATACATCCCTCTCCGAATGCCCTGCCTATCCTGTAGTTTGTCTCATGGACCTTGATTTGCCCGAGCCTGCTGTCCGGGTCCAACCTGGAAAGCGTAATGTTCGCCCTCTCTTCCACCTCCGCCCTCAGTGACCCCATCTTTTCCGCCGATGATCGTTGCAGAGCCTCAACGGTCCTGTCGATGGCTTCTATCCTCTGCGTATAACCTCCCTCCCCACCCTGGACACCCCAGCTCTCGGCGAGTTCGCTCTCGAGCCTTCTCGCAGCGGATCGAAGGTCGCTCCTCTCCATGACGAGCCTTTTCAGCTCCTCTCTCTCCCTCTGATGGAGAGTGGTCTTGTTCTCCATCTCTCGTACCGCGGATATCAGGTCCTCCATGGGCTCGCTTTCGATCCCGGCCTTCATCGCTATCCTTTCAAGGGTGGACCTGGTGGACCTGTACTCCTTTACCAGGTCCAGGAATTCCCTCCTGGTCTGGCGCGAAGCGGCCAGACACCGCCTGGCACCCTCCATGACCTGGTCCGATGACCAGATGGGTTCGGTGATGCTCAGGGACAGCTCGGCTTTTCCGGCCTCGAGCCTTGTCAGCAGGGATTCGATGCGTTCCTTGCCGATCCCCGACCTCCCGACCGAGGTACCGCACATGCATCTTTCCCTTTCCAGTATACTGCGGACGATGGAGGCCTGGGCTTCCAGGGCACCGACCTTCATCCTCCTTCTGGTCCTCTCCTCCCTCTCACTGGCACATATGTCCATCGCTCTCTCGGTCATGCTTCTCAGGACCTCTCTCCCCGCGGAAGCGAGGAACGAGGAGATCCTCTCGTTCATCATCGGCATCCTTGCCTTTGCCACGGCCTCCTCACGCATCAGACGATTGAGCGTCCCCCTCTCCGAGAGGGACCTCAACTTGTGCCTGTAAGATGCCATGGCCCTTTTACGGTCCTTTGCCAAGATCTCTATCCTGGACCGCGTACCCTCGATGCAGTCCTCGACATCCGAGAGTCTGGACCGCAGGGTGGAGAATTCGCTCTCCTTTGGCGCTGATGCCTGATAAAGGCCTCTCAACCGTTCGATGAGCACTTCCCTCGCCGAGATCAGCATGTCGGAAGCGTGCAGGGACCGATCTGCACCAGATAGCTTGGAAAGCACCGATCGGAGGTTCCCCTCGGGGAGGAAAGGGTCCTCACTGGCGAGGAACATCACCGCTTCCCCCTGGAAGAGGAGATACGCCATCACTCCGGGGTCCAACCCTCCGGGGAGTGAATCCATCTCCTCTGCCTGAGGATCCCCGGGCCGTATGACCCTGAACCTCTCCTTCTGACCTTTCAGCTCCCTGGAAACTGTGAAGCGCTCCCCGTTCCAGGTCAGGTCCACATCCACTCTCATACGCGGATCTCCCGATCCGGACCGCCCCCAGTTGACCAGGTCCTTCCCCATCGGGTCCACCTCCGACATCCATGGGTCGAGGGAGCCCCTTTCACCGAACAGGCACCAGTGGATGCCAAGTATGATATGGGTCTTGCCTGTCCCGTTCCTGCCCGTGATCAGTGTGAACCCGTCCTCGAGGTCCAGAACGTTCGGGCCGTCGTGCGGTCCGAAACCATCAAGCATTACCCGGTCTATCCTGAGAGATGGGATCTTTCCGATGGGCATACCCTCGGACCCGAGGTCCTCAAGGGGGGATGCCAGTATGCGATCTGCAAGCTCGACGGGACCGATACTTGCCATGATCGCCCCGAACTCGCTTGTCGGAGCCTTGTCGCTTCCGGGGTCGTTCCCTTCAGCCATCCATAGAGTATGGCAGGTGGCTGTTAAAAACTTGTCCTGGTGTCGCCCCTCACTCGTTCTTCAGGAACGGGTACTTCTCGGGGTGATTGTTGACGTCCGCTAGGAAATCCCGCAGTTTCTTTAGGGTCTCCGGGTGAAGGGAATGTTCCACCTCGCATGCGTCCTCGTCAGCGACATCCTCCGATACCCCCAGCATCTGGAGGAACCTCTTGAGGAGCCTGTGGCGGCCATCCACCTCGATGCCGATCCTCTCACCCTTCTCCGTCAGGGTGACGCCACCGTACTTCTCGTAGTTCACAAGGCCCCTATCTCCGAGCCTCCCGAACATCTCGGTGACCGTGGCCGCGGAGCATTTCAGATGCTTCGCTATATCACCGACCCTGGCATACCCTTTTCTCCTGACGATATGGAGGATCGCCTCGAGATAATCCTCTTCCCGGTGGGTCGTCATCCATCATGTCAACGGACTATTCCATGATAAAGGTTACTTAACGGCTGATACGGGTAAAGAGAGACGAAAAGGTTTATGAACGAACCATCCCTAGGTGGCATCCATGTGGCAGGGCCCGATCGAGAAGATGGACGCTCACAGGTTCAGGATACCAAAGAGCTATCGCAAGGACATGAACATGGACGGGCTCCTCTTCACCAGTGAGGGTATGCTTCCGACAATCCTGCAGGACGAGGCATGCGAACAGGTTGCCAACGTCGCCACCCTCCCCGGCCTGGCCGGGCCGTCGATGGCGATGCCTGATGTCCACTGGGGCTACGGTTTCCCCATAGGCGGTGTTGCAGCGACACTCTACGACGAAGGGGGTGTCGTATCCCCGGGAGGGGTCGGGTTCGATATCAACTGTGGTGTCAGGCTGTTATCGACATCCCTGACCCAGGAAGAGGTCCTCCCGAAGGTGAAGGAGCTCACGGACGAACTCTTCCTGAACGTGCCTTCCGGCATTGGCTCCAAAGCCCGGATAAGGGTGGGCGCCAGGGAGCTAGACGAGATATTGGCGACAGGGGCGAAATGGGCCGTTTCCCAGGGTTACGGGTACGAGCGCGACCTCACCCGCATGGAGGAAGGCGGAGGGATGGAGGATGCCGATCCGGACCAGGTCTCCTCCAAGGCCAAGTCGAGGGGGATGCCCCAGGTGGGATCGCTGGGGGCGGGGAACCATTTCCTGGAGATACAGAGAGTGGAAAGCATATATGATACGGATACCGCCAGGATCATGGGGGTCCGTGAGATAGGCCAGATCATGGTCATGATCCACACCGGCTCGCGGGGACTGGGATACCAGGTATGTCAGGACCAGGTGAGGGGTCTGGAGGACCTCTATCACGGCAAGGACAGAAGCTATCACAGCGAACGGTTCGGGATAACCATCCCCGACAGGCAGCTTGTCGCGGCCCCATTGGGTTCCAGAGAGGCCGATTCCTATCTTGGGGCCATGAGGTCCGCCGCCAATTACGCGTGGGCAAACAGGCAGCTGATAACACACTGGACCCGCGGGTCATTCATGAACGTGCTCGGGGGGGACCACCCAGATATGGATATAGAACTGGTATACGACATCGCCCATAATATAGCGAAGGTCGAGGAGCACGACATAGAAGGCAGAAGAAGGGAGGTCTGTGTCCACAGAAAAGGGGCGACGAGGGCGTTCGGTCCGGGCCGACCGGAGATACCTTCCGAGTACGGAGATGTCGGCCAGCCTGTCCTCATCCCCGGGGATATGGGAACTGCATCCTATCTTCTCGTGGGGACCGAAACGGCGATGAGAACGACTTTCGGCTCGACCTGCCACGGTGCAGGAAGGGTCATGTCGAGGTCCATGGCCATAAAGAGCTTCAGACCCCAGAAGGTCATCGATATGCTCTCCTCCAAGGGCATATACGTCAGGGCCAACTCTCCGAAGGTGATCTCCGAGGAGGCCCCCGACGCCTACAAGGACATCGATGCCGTGATAGAGGTTGCCCACGGTTCGGGTCTTTCGAAAAAGGTGGCGAAGATGGTCCCGATCGCCGTGGTCAAGGGCTGACCTGCCGTTCATTGTATACTTTACCCTGGGAGGCGGGGGGAGCATAGAAGGTTCGTTCAGGGAAGTGAATTACATATCTCACTGGCTCGAATTTCCGGAAGACCGCTTGAAGATGACCCCATCGTGCAAAAACTCCCATTGAAATATCACTTTTTGAAGATCACGATCCTGTTGGTATTTGTACCCCTTCGATTGTTGGAGACCCCCCATATGTTGGAGGTTTTGGTGAACACCTGATCGTTGACAAGTATTCCGACGCATTCGAACCCTTGGTCCGATCCCAGAGGGACCACGGCCTCGTCAAGGTTGATGCCCCCGTTCCTTACCTCCCCGACCTCGAATGCCACCCATCCTCCCTTCCTCGTTACCCTGTAAAGCTCCCCGAAAACGGATGACATGTACCTCTCCCATTCGACCAGGGACGAGGGGAGCGTCATCCTTCTCTCTATCTCCCCCGCATCCAGACCGTTGAACCAACATCTCAACCAATTGTCCGTTGAATACTGGACTATGTTCAGGAAAGGGGGGGATGTCACGGTCAGGTCCACCATACCATCCCCGATGGCATCCATTCTGTCCGCCGGACATTCCAGGAACCTCGCGGAGCGGGAGGCCTCCTTCAGGTTACATATGTCCTCGGCCGTCAGGTTCCTAAGCAGGCTCCTGGTCTTTCCGATCATCAGTTCCTTCACGTTCCGGTATTCGGGGGTCCGACCAGTTCTCCTGTTGATGAGAATTTGCCTCTCGGGGGTGACCGCTTGATTTGGGGGCAATGTATATACCGAGAAAAAACCCCTTGAGTGCCCTGTCAGCCTGTTGGTTGCCACCATCCGTATCCATCTGTCCACATGGTCCTCTTTGCTTCCTTCCCTCCTGGCAGAGAGATGGTCCCTGAGGGAGAGAAGCTCTCCCAGCGTCCTTTTGTGATAGAACATGGACAGGTCCGGACTTTCGGCCTCCGCAGCCTGGTCCAGATCTATGGACGATGTTCGCTCCCTCACTTCACCGACCGTCGGCGGGTCCAGCCTGGGTCTCGACAGGATGGAGCTCAGCGGGTTCACATCGTTGGAGATGACCCTCCTCCCGAGAAGGGCGGCCTCGATGATGGTGGTTCCCCTTCCGCTGAAGGGGTCCAGGACGACATCCTGACGTCCGGAGAGCCTCTCGATGAAGAACCTGGGGAGCTGTGGCTTGAAACAGGCCCGGTACGATACCTCATGGACCGAGGAGCCCTTTCTCTGCTTCGAAGTCCAGAACTCGTTCGCGAACCTCTCCACGGCGATCCCTTTGACAATGATGGTCTCTGTTCTGGTCTCCTCCGGGGTCCGTTCATCCTCCTCCAGATGGAATTCCCTCAGCGATGTTAAAAGATCTTCGGTCCTGACCATCGACAGGGAAAAAGGATGGGATGTATTAATATCGAATGGGGGGTGGAAGATGGGTTTACCAAAAGTTGAAATAACGAATACCATGTTCGATGTTCAGGTAGGGGAATCCGTATGGAAAAGGCATTGGAGAGGCTCGGGTCAATGGACCCTTCGGATAGCATGGCAGATATAATGAGCGCCGTGGTCGAACTGCTTCAGAGCATAGAAAAAGGTCCCTCTGATGCTCTTTCCACCAGCGCATTGAAGCTGGTCTCCGACCAGGAGAAAAGGACCAGGGAATACTATCTGAGGCCTTTCGACAGCGATGACATATACAACACCCTGATAGAGCTCCATTCCGCACGTGGCGAGGGAGATATGGTCGACAGGTACAGAAGATGTATTGACCTCAGACAGGCCAGAAAATGGACCATAATCGGAGATTCCTACGCACTGATGGGACTCAATGCCAGAGCCGTGACCTTTCTCAAGAGGGCATTGTTCTTCGGTCCCTCGGATGACCTGGTCGAAGAGGTCGAGAGGACCCATGACAAGGCCCAAAAGCGCATGGAGAAGGCCAATTCGGAGATAGATACCATCATGGCCAAACTTTCAAGGGACCCGACAAACCCGAAGGTCCTGCCGAAGGCCATTTCATATCTCATCGACCTGGACAGACTGGACGAGGCGGAAAGGGTCCTCAGGACGCTCCCAGCCCGATCAAGGGAGGACCCCGAGATCATGTACAAGCAAGGCTGCGTCCTTTTCGGGATGGATGATTTCGGGAGTGCCAGGGACGTTTTCGAAAAGGTACTTCAGCAGACCCCGAACTCCACCAGCGCCAAACGTGCCTTCAACATGGCGCAGGAGATGATCAAGGGGATAGAGTGAGCTTTCATCCCTTGATGGTCGCTGTCCTGGCCTGGTAGGATGCCCTTTTCGACAACAGTATGGACTTCTTGTACTCCCTCATCGAGAACGAGTCCTTCGCATTGTTGTAGGTCTTGTATGCCTGTGTGACATTGGCACCCTCTTTCTTCTTGGAGAGGATATCGACATGGGCAGCGTTGAGCTCGTCGAAGGCCTTGTCCCTTAGGGACTGCTGGTCGAGTTCGGATATCATTATCCTGGCGAGGGTGATCATCTGTCTGCCCTTGTCGAACTCATCCTTCTTGAAGTGCTCATCCGCCTTGTTGAAGAGGATCCTGGCCTTGGATATGTCCGTACCTTTCTCCTGAAGGTCATCCAGTCTGAGTGACACGTCCCTCTGCATCTCCTCGCCCTGCATGGACCTGAACACGAACAGGAACTGTTTAATGTTCGCCAGGTCCATCCTCTCCACTATCTGCCTTGCCTCCTCGCCCTTGGCCTTGGCCGCCTTGAACTTCTTCTCCATGAAAAGTTCGCGAGCCTCATCGAGCTTCGCCTCGGAAGGAGCGATCTTTGGAGATATGCCCGAGAAGTTATCCTTGAGATAATGTATCATTGCGTCAACGAACTCGATGGTCTCAAGAGCTGTTTCCCTCATGTTCCTCCTGACGATGTCCTTGACGGATTGACGCACGGACCTGATGAGCTTCTCTGCGTTGTCAACCCTTCCTCCTGATAGGGCCGCTTCCGATCTCGACACCAGGCCATCAGCATGCGAGACATCAGATCCCAGCGTCTTCAGTCTGGCCAGCATCTGCTTGACCTGAGCTATCTCCTCGCGGAGGATCTGACCGGTCTCGCTCTTTCTCAGGGCCTCTATATCATCGAATATCTCCCTTGCGAGTCGGTCGGCCTCATCGTACAGTTTTGCCCTGAACTTCTCGCCAGCCTCCCTGATCTTTCCCGGTATCGACGGGTCCTCGAGACCTCTTGATACGATCTCCCTGTAGTTCTTTGAGGCATCGGATATCCTCTTTTTTGCCAGCTGGGGTAGATAGGGTCGGGCTTTTTTGTCAAGAATGGAGGCCAATTCGTCTATCGAAGACCTGATGGCATCGATATCCAGGCTGTCAGCATTAAGGAGAGCTTCGATCTCCTGGACCTTACCGTTCACCTTCTTGGAACCTTTCATGCCCACAGCCTTGAGGTCATCATATGTCCTCTTCTGGTCATCGAACCTCATCCTCTGGATATCAATTGCCTGAAGTGTACGAAGCTCTTCACCCAGTTCCAGTATCGAGCAGAACTTGGGAACCGCTCTGTCATCCCTTCCACGCCTGTGAAGTTCCAGCCCCTCGCTGTATATCTTGAAAAGGTCCTCGATGTCGGTCCCACCGGATTCAAGCTCATCCAGATATGACCTGATCTGGGTGATGTATCCCTCGGCGGTCGCGCTCCGAAACGTGTTTATCTTGGCTTCCGCTCCTATCTGGGCTATCTGGATCCAGGAGATGGCTTCCTGCATATCACCCGACCTGGCGATCTCGTCACCCTTCCTGACGAGCTCTTCCTCGTCATCCACGGGAATACCCATGGACCGGAGTTCGGCAAGGGACTTCTTCAGCTCATCCTGAGATATCGTATAATCTGCGAACTGTTGGTCCCGGAGGACATCGTCCAAAGCCTCATTGGCGGTATCTATGTTATGTTGGGCAGATTGCAGGTCCCCCATCTCGAACTGTTCCCTGGCATGGGTCATGACCTCCTGCACTTCTGAGACATCGAGACCTCTGGTGGCGGCATCCACGATCCTGTTCCTCAGGTTCGAAAGGTCCTTCTGTACCTTCTGGACCATGTAGGGGCCCTGGTTCCTCTGCAGTATCTCGGTAAGCTTCAGGTTGATGTTCTCACATTGTTCTAGGTCACCCTTCCTCAGTGCGTCCTTGAGCTGTGATATGAGTTCTCTCTCATAGGTGGTGTCCACCCCTATGTTGTAGAGGTTCCCGAGAAGGATCTCAGATGTCTGAATGGAATTCTCTATGAGGTTCTTCTTCATGGCGATCCTTTTCTCGTTCAGGGATATCCTCACCCCCTCGAGGATCTGCTCGGAACTGTCGAAATCACCCCTGGTCAGAAGCTCCCCTGCAGAAGTGAACAGCTGTCTCTCCTCGGCGACATCGATGTTCTCCCCCTCACATACCAGGAGCAGCGTCTTTACCTCATCATAATATGTCTGCACGATCTCTCGTCTCTTGTTCTGGGCCTTGTTATCCATTGAGGATTCGAGGTACTTCATGACCCTGGACATCAATTTGTGGGAAGCTTCGAAATCGCCTCTTTCGTAAGCGTCCCTGGCCATATTGATATTATCCCTCGACAGCTCCAGCTCGTGGGGCATGCCTGTAACGTTCCCTATTATCTCCTCCGCAGCATCCAGGTTGGACCGGTACTGGTCCTGGTAGTAGCCATCCCTCTTGAGATTGAACCTGTCCTGAGCTCTTTCAATGGTATCCATGGCCAGGTCGTAATCCTCGTTCTGGAAATAATCCTCGGCCTCGTCCAGAAGGGACTGGACATCATCAAGCTCAAGCCCCTCTTCCAGGGCTGAACCCATCTGTCTCTTGACATCCACCAGGGTATCCGGTATGGTGAGCGATATATGTGTCTTGAAGAGTTCATCCGAGATCTCCCTGGCCTTCTGGAGGTTCTCCATACTGAAATGAAGGTCTCCTTCCGACATCCCCCTGTTCGCCAGGTCCATGTATTCCCTGACATCCCTCGTGTCGAGCCCCATCACCTCGAGCTTTCCAACCTTACTGAGGGTCTCATCCATCTCCTTCTGGACCCTCTGTTTTATCGAGGCATCCCGGGATGCACCCATCTGCTCCCTTATGTCCAGAGTGAGAGAATACGCCTTCTCGTACTCATCGTTCATGAACAACCTCTCGGCCTCGATGAGAAGGGCTTCCATCTCCATGGTGTTGATGTCCATTTCGGAAAGTGTCGAGATATCCTGTTTCAATTTCTTGATGGAGTCCATCGCACTCTCGGAAAAGAACTGGTTCCTCTCCGAGATAACGGTATCCCTGGCCTTGGTCATTACCTCGTTGATCTCATCGAAACGCTCCTCCCGAAACAGCGTCTCAGCCTCTTCCATGAGGTCCGAGGCTTCTGAGAGGTCCAATCCCAGTTTGTCGGATTCTCCGAGGAGATCCTTGAAACCCTCGATATCATCATGGATATCCTGCTTCTTCTTTTCCTTCCATAGGTTCTTGATCTTTGTATCGATCTCCTGAACCTGAATGTCGACCTTCTTGACATCTCCCTTTGTGAGAAGCTCCTTTGCCTTTTCAAGGTCCTCATGCAACGGTGTCACGTCGACACCGGCCCTGGAGGCCTCCTCGAAGAGGAACTCTGCCGAATCTATCTTTCCCTCCAGATCACGCTGGGTGTTCTCGTTCTCTATGGTCTCTATCCTGCCCCTCAGCTCTCTGAGGATCTCGCCTGAGATCAGATAGTTCCTTTCGCGATGGAATGTACTAGCCTCATCCAATCTGGACTGGAGCCTTTTCCGTTCCCCCTCATCCCTTTCCAACCTATCGAGAGATGACTGGATCTCTTTGGCCCACGGATCGTAATTCTCCCGAAAATACGAAGATAGCTCCTCATCCATCTCGTTCTTCAGCTCGTCCATCCTTCTTCTGAACTCTCCCTCCACTGCTTCGGGAGCATAATTTTCCAGTTCTAGGAACTTGTTCTCGAAGCGTCCCACCCTTTCCGGTGGGAGGTTCAAGGCCCCCATGAGACCGAGGAAATTGCTTTTCTGTCTTCCCACCGCATCCATGCGGATATCGGTGATCTTATCGCGGACCTTATACTCGACGGAGCTCACCTTCTCTGCGATCTTGGGTTCCGATATATCGTCCGACAGGAACATCCTCTCGATCTCGGTGATCTCCTCTTTGAGCTCATCGATCTCCAGGTTCTCGTTCAGAAGGATCTCGTACTGCTCGAGGAAATCATCATAACGATCGGCGATCACCGCGATCCTGTCCTCGTCCTGGGACTGCCCGATGATGGATTCAGCGATCGCAAGATATTCCATTGCATCGCTGATGTCCTTGTTCTCCAGAGCGGTCTGGACCGACCCCTGTAATTCCTTTATCCTCTTCTTCTCATCTTCAGAGCGGATGCTCTTCATACCCTCGTCAAGTGCCTTGATCCGCTCTTTCACATGCTCCTCGAAATTTGTGAACAGTATCCCTTTCACATCGTCCAGAAGATCCGTGCTCTCTTCCATGTACTTTCTTGGTGAGAGCCTCGTCTGGCTCCTTTTCAATTTCTCTGCCCTCTTCCTCTGCTCATCGAGGTCAAGGAGGGAACCGTACTCCGAGACAAGCTCCTCTGTTTCGAGAATGTTAACGCTTCCTTTCCTCCGGAAATATTCCTTCTCGGCCCTGGAGACGTTCTTGTTCAGCCGGTTGATGGTCGTCTGCACCTCGGAATACTTACCCGGATCGATGGTCTCCAGTTTCTTGAGCTCCCTGTTCATTCCTTCAGGCTCGATCCCGAACTTCCGGAACTCCTCCATGGTATCCATCAGGGAGCGGACTTCGCTCTGGATCGCCTTGAACCGGTCCCGGGATACCTCTTCACCCATATCATGTTGGATGGTCGTGTAGAGCAGGTTCGAATACACAAGGCTCTGGTCGAAGTCCTTCTCCTGGAGGTACTTGACGAGTTTCTTGAACAATCTCTTGGGCTGCGCCATCTTTCCCTTCGGAACCCTGAGGTCCTCGTAAGCATCCATGGACCTCTCCATGATCTCCCATCCTCCCGGAAGCGTCACCTCCGGGAAGGGAGAGAGGGCCTGGTCGAAATACGATCTGATATCCGTCAGTTTCTGGAAAGCTTCATCGAAGGCCTTCTTTTTTAGCTCTCTTGTCACCCCGTCGGTCTTTTTTCTGATGAGGGTGGTGTCCAGTTCCTTCTCCTTCATTATCTCGATGCCCTTCTCGGCATGGGATAGGCCGAAGCCGATCCTCCTCTCCAGCCATCCCTCGAAAATGGAATCCATCTTTTCCTTGAGCTTCTCACGGAGCTCTTCTGCTTCCCCTTCCCCTGAATTGATGGCCTTGGCCAATGAATTTATCTCCTTCCTGAGACCAGCCACCGAAAGTCCCAGGTTACCAAAGAGCCCATATCGTGATTCCTCCTCTGCAACCAACTCGACCTTATCTTCATGGGTTTTTGGTCCATCGGCCTTTTTTCCCTTCCTGCTCTTTGAAGACCCCATCTCAAATCCACCCCCGACGTTGAAACTGCCGGATCACATACATGGTCGTGATGCCTCAATGCCGCAATTGGACAATGATGTACAATCCTAATTATTAAAGTGCTCCTTTAATTATTTTTCCGGGATAACAACGGAATATGTGACCAACATCAACGTCCGAAAAGGGCCCATATCCCCTTTTTCTTCTTCCTGATCTCCTTGTGATCTTGCGCATTACTTTTTGATCGGGAAGCGCCAGGCTTTTTGCCTTCCACCTCAGGGGTCCTAGGAACGGTCGTTCCTTTTTTCGCCGAGGGACCGGTAACCTTGGTTTCCTTGGGGGTCATTTCCTTCTTGTGCCCCTCCATGATCAGGTCCTTCCTCGGTTCATTCTTTTCGGGAACTTCATCGACCGTCTTCCCCTCGGTGCGGAGAGTAGCAGCCCTTCTCTGGACGTGGGGCTTGATAGGAGTGGAGGTGGTATCATCTTCCCGGGCCTCCTTCTCGAGTTCGAAGCTGCGTCTCTTCAATTTGCTCTCCAGGACCAGGACGTTTGCGATCTTATCCGTCAGGTCCGGTGAAACGGGAATATGCCCCTCCGCAAGCTTCGGAGCTTCCGCAGAACGGGTCTCCTTGACCTCCTTTTTAGGGGCCTTTCCATTCCCTGCAAGCATCTGTTTGATGGTCAATTCTCCGGCAACAAAGCTGGGGTCACCCTCCTTTCTTGCCACCTTGTCCCCATCCCTCTTCGGGACATCCTCTTTGCTCGTTCGGGACTGTTGAGCCGTTTCTGCTTTAATTTCCTTTTCGGGACTCTGCCCCGTCAGCAGCTCGTCCTTCATCTTGAGAAGGTCCACCTGGATGGAATCATGCTCCTTGATCCAGCTCTTCTGCTCGTTGCTCTTCTCCTTGTTATCTTCGGTCATGTTCGATCTTCACCTTTTTCATTCGAATATGGGGCCAAGGACGCAGAGTTTCCCCATCCTTATGTCGAGAGCGTGGAGCTCCATGGAATGTTCGCATGCCCTCATCTTCTCTATCTGAAGGAACCTGGAAAGTCTTCCCTGCCTCCTTTTAAGACCGAGGTAGATGATCCCGTCACTCAGGAAACCCTCGTTACCCAGTAAGTTGGATTCACCATCTTGTGACCTTTCCATTATAATGAAACTGTAAAGGTTCAATTCCCTCAGGAGCTGGAAGAAATGGTACATCTTCTTCCTCATGTTCTCCTCCCCGTCCATCAGTGAGTACAGGGCTCCAAGGGAATCCATGGCAAAGCAGGTGAACTGCTCCCCTTTGACCTTCTTGAAATGTCTTAACATCTTTTCGAGGAACTTGAGATAGTCCAATTCTTCGTTCTCCTCCCTGATGTCCGTGAAGTCGGTTATCTGCATGTTCATGCACAGTTGCACCCCGAGGCTTTCCATGTTCGCCAGGTGGGATGTGACCGATTCCTCAAGGGTAGTGTAGACCCCGAACTCACCGCTCTGCTCCAGATAGCTCGTGAGGAGGGAATATATGAAACTGGATTTCATCGACCCCGGTGGACCGGTGACCAGGACCACCTTGGGCCGCCTGATGTCGTTCCTGAATACCTTGTCGAGCCCCGTAACGGTGTTATGAAACACTGATATCCACCCCCGATCTCGCGATCCGACTGGGGATCACCCAGCTCGAATGTGGGTCTCCCGATTTAACCATTCCGATTGTATTATTGATAAAAAAACATCAGTATACGCTGTTCGACACGTTGAAATAAAGGGTCACCGTACTTGTGCCGTGAGAAAATGGCTTGCACGATCCTTATGGGAACCCAGTGGGGCGATGAAGGCAAGGGAAAAGTGACGGACATACTGGCCAGGGAGGCGGATGCCGTCGTTAGATATCAGGGGGGCAATAACGCCGGTCACACCATCGTGGTGGGGGACAGGACCTTCAAACTCCATCTGGTCCCGTCCGGGGTCGTCCGGGAGAACACCCTATCTGTCATCGGTGACGGAACGGTCATAGATCCATGGGTGCTCAGGACCGAGATCCGCCATCTGAATGACCTTGGTATCAGCACGGGGGGCATCGTGATATCTGACAGAGCCCATCTGATCATGCCCTATCACCGCATGCTTGACGGTCTTCAGGAAGCGGGAAAGAAGGAGGGGAGAAAGGTTGGAACGACCGGGAGAGGTATCGGTCCGTGCTACCAGGACAAAGCCGCAAGGGTCGGCATAAGGATGGGTGACCTGAGGTATCCGGAACTGCTCCGTGAGAAGGTGTGCAACGGTGTTCAGAACGCAAAAAAGCTGGCAAAGGCATTCGGGGTCGACCTGGAAATAGACGAGGAGCAAACTTTCAGAGACCTGACAGAGGTGGGAAACACCCTTATTCCTCATATGAGGGATGCTCCACTGCTCCTCAACGATATGATCGAGAAAGGTAAGAACATTCTTCTGGAGGGTGCGCAAGGGACCTTCCTGGATATCGACAGGGGCACGTATCCTTTTGTGACCTCCTCTTCCTGTACAGCAGGGTATGCGTCCGCAGGTTCCGGTATCGGGCCTCTTGATATCGACAGGATCGTCGGTGTCGTGAAGGCCTATACGACACGCGTCGGCGAAGGCCCCTTCCCCACGGAATTGAAGGACGACCTTGGAAAGCACATCCAGGACCGGGGCCACGAGTTTGGAACGACCACAAACAGGCCCCGTAGATGCGGCTGGCTGGATCTGGTCATGGTTCGCTCCTCGGTCCAATGGAACTCCATCACGGACCTCGCCCTCACCAAGGTCGATGTCCTCTCCGGATCGGGGACCTTGATGGTATGCACCGGTTACCGCATCCCCCGGAAAGAGGCAGAGGAACACGGTCTGGCGACGGTCATGAGATACTTCCCGTCACACCTCGAGCTTCTGGCAAAGGCCGAAC
The DNA here is from genome assembly GCA_016928095.1 of Thermoplasmatota archaeon. Taxonomy (GTDB): domain Archaea; phylum Thermoplasmatota; class Penumbrarchaeia; order Penumbrarchaeales; family Penumbrarchaeaceae; genus JAFGLL01. Next base: position 19,065 of record JAFGLL010000010.1, on the reverse strand, counting down.
CGGTCTATGTCAAGGTCAAGGGTTGGGGGGATATGACCGACGAGGATTGGAGGATGGTGAAGGGCAAGGATGACCTTCCCGGTGAACTCCTGGAATACATGGGTCTTATCGAGCGCGAGGTGAATGCGGATGTTAAACTGCTATCCTTCGGAAAGGGAAGGGAGCAGACCATCAGTATCGATGGAGACCTACCATGAGAGAAGGGGACCGTTATACTGAAAAAAGAACGATACTGGTTGATAAACTTCTCAAAGGGGGGGAGATCCGGAGCGATGAGGTCAGGTCGGCCATGCTTTCCGTACCTAGAGAGCTTTTCGTCCCGGACCTGCTTAGAATGGAGGCATACCACGACCGTCCTCTGCCTATAGGAAATGGCCAGACCATCTCCGCACCGCACATGGTCGCCATAATGGCCGAGGAGATGAACACCAGACCGGGTCACAAGGTCCTGGAGATAGGGACCGGTTCAGGATACCATGCTGCCGTTATATCACGGCTCATCCTGCCCGGAGGTCACATCTTCACCATTGAGAGGGTCGAAGGACTTGCCATCAAGGCCCGCAGGAACCTGGACCTTTCCGGAATTGATAATGTTACAGTGGTAGAAGGTGACGGTTCGGTAGGTCTTCCCGAGCAGGCACCCTTTGACAGAATATACTACACGTGCGCGGCACCGGACATACCAGCATCTGTACTGGACCAGCTGTCGGATGATGGTTCTCTTCTCGGGGTCGTGGGTCGGATCAACGATGTCCAGAGGCTTGTCAGGTTCAGCAGGCAAGGAAGCTGGACCTCGAAGGAGCTTCTGACCCACTGCGTGTTCGTCCCCCTGATCGGAGAGCTCGGGTATTGAACCTTAACGTTTTATGAACGGTTGGCCATGCCCAGGGATGAATCGATCGGCTATCTCCAGCATGGTCCGTCTGCTCGACATCAACAGCTCAATATCCACTGCGAATGGGTCCTCAAGGAAGATCAATGAATTATGGTCGGTCCTCTGCTCCTGTGAGCTCTCCCACCAGAAGAGGTCACCGCATATGGCTGCTTTCCCTTCCGGAGTCCCCACTATGAGCGATGCGTGATCGTGGGTATGGCCGGGAGTCGGGATGACCTCGATCGCGGTGCCCGGGATGATACCATCATGAGGTGTCATCTTCATCCCACGATGGATGAACTGCCCATCGATGATGTCCGCATCCGGAAAGAGCTTGATATTGAGGGAGTGGTCAATATGCGAATGGGTCAGGAAGACCGTTCCTATCTCCTCCGGCCAGATGGACCTGACCTCGAGCAACTCCAGGAGTTTCGGGTGGTTTCCCGGATCCACCAGGACCCTGTGCTTTCCATCGGTCAAGAGTACCGTGTTGGGGACAGCAAACCAACCGTTCCCTTCCCTCCGGGCAATGCCATCGACGATGATCCGTATATCGGCCATTTCATCATCAAACGATCGGATGGATAATAACGTTTCCCGGGGGACCGGTGTGTCATCCCCCTGTCACAGGTCCGTTGTCGGAGGGGGATACCTGGAAGGAGCCGTCCATGTAATTTACATCAAGGACGGTCCTGATAGGAGCTCCTACCCCTCCAGAGAGTTCGTCCCGACCCTGCCCCATCTTGTTGAAGAGGATGACTGCGCAGACCAGTTCCCACCCTGTTCTTCTTATCCCGTCAGCAACAGCCATCAGGGTACCTCCTGTCGATAGGACATCGTCGAGCATGACCGCTCTTCCGCCTCCAGGCGGAAGGTCCAGATGTAGATCGGAGGAAGAATATCCCGTTCTCTGACCGATGACCACCTCCCCGGGGAGGCCATACCTCCTCTTTCTTACGATGGAATAGGGTTTCGATACCCGAAGCGACACTGCGGTCGTTATCGGGATACCCATGGACTCCACCGTCAGCAGAATGTCGTATCCTGACGATTCAGGTAGGAGCTCTATCATGCATCGAGATGCATCTTCTATCAATTCGGGTCGCAGAAGGGGGACCCCGTCCGAAAGCGGATGAACGAAGTAGTTATAATCCCCCATCCTGACAATGGGTACATCCCTGAAAGAATTCCTCAGACGCTCCATGTTCCTATCCATTCTTTGACCTCCATCTTCCTCGATATTGGACCGAGTACGACCGCTCACATGGTCATGATATGTTCAGCAAATCTGGTGAGTATGCCCATCATCAGGTCCCATCTGGAACGGGCCTTGCTCAGTACCTCCCGGTAATCGAGCTCCTTATCCAGGATACCATTGGCATGATTGTCCACCGTTACGATCCCGACAACAGGCAATCCGAGTTCGGAGCACAAGCCTGCTTCGGAAGCCATGTTCATCCCCACATAGTCGCCCCAACCGGAAAGCAACCTCACTTCAGCCCTTGTCTCCAGCCTCGGTCCAGTGGTCTGGATATAGACACCTCCGTCGATACAGGGCAGCCCAGACCCTTCTGCAGAAAGGACCATTACCTTACGCAACCAGGGGTCAAGACCGGGAGTGGCGTGGTGGATACCCTCATCGAAGAAGGTCTTGACCGGTGAAAGGTCAATGAAATCCTCGGGAACCGCGACACATGGGACAGGGACCTCTCTTTTCAGAGCACCAGTGGAGCAGATAGAAATGATACTGGATACTCCCGACCCCTTCAGGGCCATGAGGTTCGCCCTGTGGTTTATCCTGTGCGGGGGTATCCTCGGTGGAAGTGAATGTCTTGCTATCATCAGGTATTCCACTCCGCTGACCGATATGGTATAGATCGGCGAGGAGGGATCCCCCATTTCAGTGTGCTGGACCTTACCCCGGGGCAGGGTCGCCGGATGTACGGAACCTGTCAGTAGGCCGATCTTCATGACAGGAGCATCGGCCTTTGATGAGAAATGATTTTCGCTATGTCTCGAACCCATGATCCGCTTGGTCGATCGGGAAGAACTTCGCGGATTTCTGGTCCCTGAGGTAGGAGACTACGCCTGCCCGGATCAGGTTCTTGACGTGATAATTGACCACCTGACGTGAGACGCCTATCAAGTGTCCTATCTGCTCCATGGTGACCCCGGGGTTCTCCAGTATGATATTGAATATCTCCTCCTGCTTGGATACGTTCTTCTTGAGCTTGGAGATGTTCACGTTCGATGGGTAGTATCTCTTGTAGATACCGTCGTACATGGATTTTATGAATCCCGACTGCTCGAGGACCCTGAGATGATAGGCCAGGGTACCATTGTTGAGGTCCAGGTTACGCTTGATGGACGAATAATGGTCGCCCGGATTCGCTATTATATAACCTCTTATGAGCCCCCTCACCTCGTGGTTGAGGATGTCCTTCTTGCTGAGCTTCGAATAAAGAGTGACGCCCATGGTGAACATCACCACCATCCCCACCTCCGTGAACCCGAAGAACGCAAGAAGGGAGAGTAAGACCCCAGCAATGCCACCGTAGAGAAGCCAGGGGGCATCCCTCCCGTTATCCTCGTGGGGTACCAGATCCTCATCATCACCAGGTAAGAATGGATCATCTCCATCATCATCGTCGTCAGGCACATCGGTTCCTGGATCATGTATGATAGGCAATGGCTGCTCTTCGGGACTTGACAGCTTGATGTAGGTAACGATGGAGTATTCCTCCCCATCGAAGGCACGAATGAAAACGAAGGCGCTCCCCGTGGGCATGCTCCTGAAATCGACGACCAGGGACCAGCTCTCGAAACCCCATGCCGTCATCCAATCTCCGTCACCTATGCGGTACTCGATGATCCCGGTGTCCGAATCCGGATCGCTCACGTGCCCGTTGAGGAGCCATCCCCGGTTCTCGAGAAGGTCCTTTCCGTCCATGAAGACCCGGGGGACATCGGCTACAGGTTTGATATCGACCTTCAGCCTGTCGACGATGATGGTCCCCTCCGAGGTCATCTCCACCATGAGCGAGTACTCACCGTTCAGGTTGCCTGTGGGTAGAAGGGAGAGGTACGGTTCGCCACCGGCATCCTTGATATCGGCCTCCAGCCGGGCAACAGGGGAATAGACATCGAACTCGTATCCGGACAGCTCCGTATCTGGGTCCAGGAACCAGCCGCTCAGAGGGACCCTGGACGGTGTATCCTGGTCCTCCATGAGGGTGACTGGACCGGGGTTCCTGCCAAGCAGAGGGGGGGCATCATTGTTCAGAATGTTCACCTTGACCGCACCCATTGCCGGGTCGCTCTCTCCGGAACCGTCGGAAGCCGTGATCTCTAGCCTGAAGCTTCCTCCAGAACCCGAGATCGGCGCCAAGAGCTCGATCGTGTCGTTGATGAATTCGATCTCCACCGTATCGCGCAGTGATAGAGGCTGCGGATCGGCGATGCTGCATGTGAAAAGTGGGAGGTCCCCGTCGGGGTCCATGAACATCCCGCCCTCACCGGAAAGCTGTATGAATGACACTCCACCTTCCATTATCGTCATCTCGTCGACCCCACCCACAAGGACCGGACTGTCCGGGGTCGGCTCGATTATAAGGGATATGGGTTCTGTCTGGACAGTGCTCCTGAGATCCGAAACCGTCAGAGCGAACAGGAACTCACCGTTCAGATCGGGGAACATGAAAGGCTGCACGACCAGGTTCCCGTTCCTGTCGAAGAATAACAAGGATGGGGGTAGATCTGGGCCAGGGATTATTTCCACATCGAGACCTTGGGGCAGCAGATCGTCATCCTGGATATGGTCTCTTATATTGAACAGGCTCGTGCCTGATGACCCTTCTTTGACAGAGAGGGTCCTTGGGAGGGTGGGAAGGACATCGGGAGGAGAATCATACCTCATTTTGACAGGCCCGATCCTCAATACACCCTCTGATGTGGCCCTGACGGTGATGGGTATGTCGATCAGATCGGAAGTGTCCACCACCTTCTGGATCGCCGGATTGAAAGACACCGAGGACGATGCATCCATCCTTACATCGTAATCGATCCTCAGAGCGGTCATGGAGAGGAAACCGTCGGAACCCGTAATGGCTATATCATACCTAAGAAGGATATTGCCCGAAGGTGTGACCTTCATGGGTCTATCGTCCCCCATAAGGACCAAGTGGCTTATGTCCACGTTCTTCCCTTCTGTAGCGTCCAATACGACCTCAATATTCACATCACCTTCTACCGACCTCATTACCACGTCGCTCCCGGAAGACCACATGGCGTTGCCTACAAACAGGGAATTGTCCGTCCCGATAGCGGCAACCTTGTATCCGTCCTCGACCCTGCAGATCATCGCCAATGAAGAAAGTGTGAGGGATTTTCTCCAGATATGGTCGGATTCGGGTCCATCCCGGGGAAGGACATGATAGAGGCCGTCGTATGTGGATATGTACAACAGTCCTTCAGGACCTTGGAATATGCTGCCGTCGCCGTAGCTCTCCCTCGGGAGGCTCCTGGGTCTTCCGTCGGTGTTGTTGAGGCCGATCCATTTCAGGGACATGCTGCCCGACCCGTCAAGATAGAGGGAGGCTATCCTCTTGTGAAGACCCATGGAGATGTAGATCTCCTCTTTTCCGTCCCCGTCGATATCAAGGACCGCAGCGATGCTCTCGCTCCACAGAGGGATACCGGTGTCGTCTAGGGTCAGCACTTCGGTGCCGTTCTCGACACTCGATGCGCAGATGGTCACATTGCTTCCGGAGGACACCCCGGGAAATACCACCAGGTCTTGGTCGCCATCTCCGTCGAGATCGGCTTCCGCAATGGCGCTTCCGTTGATGGATGCATCGAGGACATCTGTGGTGTTGACCTTATCACCACTCACCATGGAAACCCTCATGATCCTCCCTGAGAGCCCGGAGAGGACATGTATTAGACCCGTGTCCCTGTTGTAACAGTATCCGGAAGAATTGGCCGGTAGTCCGGATGATAGTTCCATGCGCTCCATGTTCTCAAGGTCGTTTCCGAGGAGCATCCCTACAGAACCTTCCCCGTTCTCTGTCATGGAGAACAATATCCCGTTCGAACAGTCCCTGGAGCCCTCGATGACGGTCAGTGTGGTCACGCCTGGTACATCTTCCACCAGCGCTACTTTCGAAGTGTTCTGGCCTTCTTCCACGTCTATTGCGTATATGCAATCGTCCCGGGGATCGAAATATACGAGTTCGAGCTCACCGTCCAAGTCTATATCGCCCGCATCCACCGCATCTACAGAAAGCAGGTCCTTGCCCATTCCGAAGACGCTCCTTATCCCTTCCACTTCCGGTGAGGGGGGGCTTGAAACCCACATCCCGGAGGAGAGGATGTCCGATCCCTGCGGCAGGAAGAAGGAGTATATCACGGCATTTTGGTTCAAACTGTCGCGAATGACCTTCTTGCCGTTCACGAATGAATTCTGCAGACCGAAAGCACCCTCCTCGGCCCCACCGAACGTCCATTCGGACCTCTCGTCCGAACCGATGTCGATGAAGATGCTATCGGGTCCTGCCGATCCTTCCACAGTGGATATGATCAGGCTCGAGGTCATTACAGGGCCGCTGTCAGGTACCGATATCGATACACTTGAGTCCCTGCCTCCTCCCTGGGGGAACTCCAGGTCGAAGAACTCGCCAGGTGTGTTCCCCTTGAGGAGCTGTTCCGTGGTCCGGGCGGAACCACTATCTGGTATCGATGCAAAGGACAGAGCTGCCACTATAACAATAATGAAGGATATCGACTGGTCGAATCGCTTCTTGGAGGACATGGTCCATCTCCTGATTCACTGGTTTTCTTGATATATCTTTTTATCTGTACGTACTTTCCCTGCATCGGTCTAAAAGGACGATCTGGTCCAGATCGCGATGTACACCGCTCATCAATTGTACGGTCGGATCCGATGATGCCCCCTCCAGACGCTTCATCCTGGACCTGTTCAATGTACGCCCTACAAATCTTTTATATCCGTACCCCTCCATTTGGTATGTCAGCGGCCGTCAGGGAGGGTCGTGAACATGCCTGGAATGTTATCGTTCTACGGGAGGGTGCCCTTCACCGGGCAGACTGTGGTTCTGATGTGCCTGCTGACACTGACCATGCTCATGCCGATCATGTCAAGTTCACAGGGAGCCACCGTAATAGACTTCGGTGACGAGGCTACCGATGTCCTTGAGGATGCGGACCATAACGGTCTCGCCGAGTATCTCGTCATCAAGGTGAAGGTCAACGTCTACGAACCGGGTGCCTATATCCTTCACGGGACCATCGGCGGTGACCATATAGCTGCGAGCCACGGACCGCTGGTGTTGGAGATCGGACCACACGAATTGGAGCTCAGGTTCTCAGGAGGGGACATATCGCTTTTTGGGGTAACGGGCCATTACCGGATCGAACTGGAACTGTATTCCACCGATTCCAGCCTTGACCCTGTTGTCAAGGAGATCTTCACATCGGATATCTACAGGCCGCAGATGTTCGAGGCCCCGCAGGGTACCGGCAGGGTGTCCGTCAGTACAGACAGGGACAAGGTCTACGTGATCGGGGACCCTCTGACGATCTCGGTGAACCAGACATACCCCCAGCTCACCTTCTTCTACACGGTTGACGAAGGAAGGGGTTCTACCTCTTCTCTGACATACACGACCCTCATAGCCTTCGACGATTCCGACAGCGACGGTGTTTGGGACCCGGAACTGGACGAGAAGAAGTACGAGGCCGACCTCACCATGGTCGACTGGGAGCTCGACCTTGATGTCAAGAACGGAGTGGTCATATCCCTCTACGGTGTCGTTCAGCTCAGGCTTGCAGGTACCACCACCTTCGTGGCCTGGGCGAAGGTCACCTTCAGGCTGACCTCCACATTGCTGCTCGAGACCTATGACTCCCAGAAGTTCGATATCGACATAGATCTCTGGCAGCCTCTTGATGCGACGCATATTGCAGTGCTCCACACATTGAGGGACGATACGGGAGAGAGGTCCATCGAGGAAGGTCCGGAGGATGGATCTGACCCCGTTGTTCACCAGCTCAGGGTGGTCAACGATAGGGGCGGGACGCAGAACACCTATTCGTGGACCGATGAGATCACCGTGGGTTACTCATCGTTGAGCACAGGGTCGGAGGCATCGACATGGTACGATATCGGCGATGGAGTGGCCGACATCTGGTTCTCTTACCCCCTCGAAGGGGACGTTCAGGTGATCCATCACGATCCGACCGTGGGAATGGACCCGGAGAACATACCGGATGTGAAACCCGACGAGGATTTCATCCGCAATAGCGTTCTGATAATGCTATGTGGTCTGGGCCTTGGGATACTTGTGGTGGGAGCAACACTTTACTCGAGGAAGGTCATGACCATGAAGAGGAAAGGAGGTGATACCTGAATGGAATTCCTGGACGTGGCGGCAGCGTCGAAGGATGTCCTGGTGGGACTTCTGATGGTATTGTCCCTTGCCCTCACCGTCATCGGTCTCCTGTCATACCGACGTACCGGAAATCCCAAGGTGGGTATGGTGACCATATCCTTCATCCTCTTCCTCCTCAAGGGGATATTCCTTGCGGTTGGTCTGTACTTCACGGACCTTGTGAGGGTTCCAAGGGGTTTCGCCTTCTCCTTCGACATAATGCTTGCAATTGATGTGCTGGTCCTACTGGCACTATATCTGGCTTTGTTCAGAAAGGGCAGGTCCTGAGGGCTCTGGTGATACCCCGATGAAGGAAGAACCTCTTCAGCTGGATACCCGGAAGAAGATCTATGATCTGATAGAGACCACGCCGGGTATCCATTTCAGGGAGATATCAAGGCGCCTTGACATACCCATGGGGGTGGTCGAATACCATATCAATTATATGCTGAAGAGGGATATGATAGTCGCACGGATGGAGGGGAGGTACAAGCGTTACTACACCGAGGGGAAGATCGGTTCAAAAGAAAAATCCGTACTGGCTTTCCTGAGGAAGGATGTCCCGAGGGCCATCCTGATGCACCTCATGCTCAATCCGGGTGCCAGACACAGGGACCTGAAGTCCGAGCTGGGTCTGTCCGGGTCCACACTGACATTCCATCTGAAGAAGATGATCAAAAAGGGTCTGGTGATCGAAGAAGGGGACGAGGGCGGAAAGGGATATCACGTTTCCGACCCCGAGACCGTGTCCAGGACACTGATCATCTACAAACGTTCCTTCATGGACGACCTGGTGGACTCATTCACAGAGACCTGGATGGACATGGAGTTCTGAACCCGGCAGGGACCATAAAGAGCTGTTATCAGAAGCGATCCTGTCCCTTGTCAGCCGATACATCTTCTGGAACGACTGCCATTCGGCATCACCCCAGTACGGGGAATCCAGGGGGTCCCGGCCCAGTGATGAGAGAGAGTCCGATATTATCGAGACCACTCCCGGTTCGCCTGTATGGAGCAGCTTGAATATGGACCTGAAGGTGCTCGGTCCGACCTTCAGACCAAGGAGCGAGGCTTTCGCCTCGCCGTCCATCCTGAAGATCATCTCCCAGGGGAAGGGAGGTTCCACATTCTTCAGCCTCATCTCGGCCCCGTTATCCCGGAAATGCCCCAGAATGAGATCACCAACTTCCGTCAGGTTGAACCTGTCCATTCCGGAGGAAGGACCCGTGATCCTACCGTCCATGATCGCATTGTATGATATCACCGGTCTGACGTGGATGGGTATTATCCAATACGTTTCCATCCTGTCCTCACCACCTCTCCCTAAGGTCGAGGCCGATCGTGGCGATCTCCAGTTTCGGAACAGCAAGGGGACATCTCTTATGTCGGGTCCTTTTAACCCTGCTCAGTATCTCTCTGACCTTTTCGGTGGAGATGGGAGGCTCGAAACCGGCCCGGTCCATCTCCTCCACCGTGGTGGTAGTGTAATCCATATTGTCTGCTATGGTATCCGGGTCCATATCCCTGATATGACCGTAAAGTACCTGGTCCAATAACGGATAGGGGACCTCAAGATCGCCCTCGTCGGTCTGACCAGCGATAAGACCTGGCGAAGGGGGTCTTTCTATGATAGGGCTCGGGACACACATCTCCTTCGACATGACCCTGACCTGGGTCTTGTACAGGTCCCCGAGAGGATATATATCGGCCCCTCCATCCCCAAACTTGGTGAAATATCCGAGTAAGAGCTCGGTCTTGTTCGATGTCCCTATGACGAGACCGTTCAGGATATTTGCCTTTGCATAGAGGACAAGCATCCTGGCCCTGGCCTGAGCATTTCCCTGGACCATTCCATTGATGGGGAAAGGGATGGAATCCACCATGCCTGTTATATCGATCTCCTCCAGAGCGGTCCCGAAGGTCTCGGAGACCGAACGGGCGTATATCCTGTCCTCCGAACCGAGATCGCCGTAGGGCAGGAAGTAACCTTTGACCCTATCTTTTCCGACCGCCTCTCTGGCGAGACCGAGGGTAAGGGATGAATCCAGGCCCCCCGAGATACCTATCAGTGCAAGGTCCGCCCCTGCTTCATCGAACCGCTCTCTCAGGAAATCCACGATGATGGTCCGGCTGTGAGGGTCGTACCGGGGAATCAGGTCCTTCATGAAGAATAGGTATTTTACTGGTCGTATTATTTGTTTTTTATATCATCGGTCGGTGAAATGCTCAATATCGACAAAAAATCAATATACCAATGCATCTTCTTTCCCGGAAGGGATCTTCTTGCCCAACTACCAAATAGAGAACATCATGGCATCTTCCAACATCAACGCCAGGCTGGACCTTCGCGAGGTAGCAGAGAAGCTGGATGATTCGGACTTCAGCCCGGAGAACTTCCCCGGTGTGATCTGGAGACCGAAGAACTCCTATGCGGTCGTAGTGATCATGGAGAACGGAAAGCTCATGTGCACCAATGTCAGGTCGGTCCAGGAAGTGGAATCACTCTTCAAGAAGCTCACCAAGAAACTGGAGGAATCCGGAGTGATAACACCCAGGATAACATGTCCCAACTGCAATACCGTCGTGGATTCCGAGGACATGGTCTGTATCGAATGCGGATATCTGCTCCAGAGATAGGTGGTAACATATGGGATACGAACTGCTTCACCAGGTGGGGGACGACCCCCTTTCCGAACTTGCAGAGATGGACCACTTCTACAGATGGTCCTATCGTATAGCCAAGCTCCGGGGACTATTCGAGAGGAAGAGAAGAACGGACGCCTGGTTGACCGCAGGCCTTCTCCTGATCCTGGCCCTAACCCTATGCCTCATAGGTACCTTTGCGTTCCTCTATTTCTTCTTCTGAGGATGGCTACTGAAGGAGGGTACCGGCGACCCTCTTCACGTCCGGTACATATTCCTCCGGACACGATATCATCAGGCACCAAGGTATAGGGGGCCGTCTCTGAAGGGCTCTGGCCAATGATGATATCCTTGATAGGATCTCAGGTCTATCGCCCAGGACCTTGATGTCGGTCCTCCGGAGCCGGGGCTCGAACAGGGTCAGGCTCGGATCGGGGATGTCCAGTATCACGGACCCCTCGGGCATGGAGACCTTCCTCTCGATCTCCCTCTCCAACCTTGCCGAGGCGTTCTTGTCCGAAAGCTCCTTGATGCGCTCTCTCATGGTGATGGCTGCCTCGCTCTCCCCCACGATCATCTCGGAATCGGTCCGAAACGCCGATTTGTACAATTTGCGGTACGTAAGGCGTGTCGAGAGCTCGCCGCATGGTCCAGGGCGCTCCCTCATGAACCTCAGGGCCTCCCCGTCGGGCATCTTCCATAAATCCTCAAGCTCTTCATCCGTCAAGGTCTCCCCCGCCCGGCACAGCATCGATTCAGCTATCCTTGCGGTCTTGTGGAAATATACGGAGCTGTACATCAGGCTCCTGGCTACGAGCATCCCTTCCAGCGAGGAGATACCCCTCCTCTCCACCATGAGCTCACCGTGGAAGAGGGTTGTCGTGGCGATTATCCGGTCCAGGTCGATGATGCCGTAGGCGACACCAGTGTAGTGGGAGTCCCTGAGGAGAAAATCCAGCTGATCTGCATCGAGGGCCGAATGGATGATCTGGTATAGATATCGTCTCGAGGAGAAGTAGGACTGCTTCTCCTGCAGGTCCAGTGTTTGCTGGCCGGGGGGTGCGCCGGGATGCTCCTGACAGATGAGCGCTGCAACCTTCTTCGGTTCCAGATCATGCCTTTCCAGGAGCTGAGGGACCGTTGGCCCTCTCTCCACCCCTCTCGATCTCCACCATTCCTCATCCCACTGGTCGGCAACTCCGATGATGATATCCCTTGTCAGGGCCATGTGGTCCATCCCGATACGGTCGAAGAAGATCTTTTCCATGGTATGGGAGAAGGGACCGTGGCCGATGTCGTGAAGGAGCCCGGCCGTCCGGACCAGGTCCGACTCGTGCTCTTCGAGGCCTATGGAGTCCGCAAGCAGTCCGGCAACATGGGCCACTCCGAAAGAGTGCTCATACCTGGTATGATGGGCTCCGGGGAATACAAGATAGGCCAGCCCCAGCTGTCTTATCTGGTTCAACCTGTTGATCTCCGGGGTGGCGGCCAGCTCCAGGAGAGGACCCGATATCTTGATGGTCCCGTGAACGGGATCGTTAATGATCTTGTGCTCGCTCATCCGAACCGTATCTCACTTGTCCGATAAACTATTTTGGAGAGCGGATCAAAAATCAAAACGGTTATTTGTCCCGTGCAAAGGGGGAGTTCGAAGATCGGATCCGGGTCCCGGTCCCAGGAGGTGGGCGAGGCCCGAAGACCTCGTGTTCGTTACTTTCTTCACCGCTTCCATCGCCCTGATTGTGATCTTCATCGGAGGGGTGAATGCCCGTGGAGGTTTCACGAGCGGTAGAATGTTCATGGAAGGTACGGGACGGTCCCTGAGGGATTACCTGCCTCTTGTATTGGTTTTGCTTGTTTACGAGAACATGACCCACCTCTTTCCACTGGTAGTAAAAGACCTCGCTGATCCTTCCCTGATGGAGATCGACCGGACGGTCTTCGGGACACAGCCAACAATATGGATGGAAAGGATCACCCATCCGGTTCTGACAGATTATATGACATTCGCCTACCTGCTCTACTTCTTTCTACCAGCCCTTCCGGCCCTTGTCTTCTCGATATCGGGAAGAAGAGGCGACTTCAGGGACCTCATGCTGGCCGTCTGTCTATCCCTTTACATTGCATATATAGGATACATGCTGGTGCCGGCCATCGGTCCGAAGTACTTCATGCCTGAAAGATACTCAGTGGACCTTCAGGGGATCTTCCTCTACCAGAGGGTGGAACCGGTTTGGGATATGATGAGAAGCACGACGCGGGACTGTTTCACGAGCCATCATACCGCAATGTCCCTGATATCCTTCTATTACATGAGAAGATTGAGGGACCACTCGAGGGCATCCAGATGGGTCTATTACGCCTACATCCCGCTCACTCTGTCCCTTCTCTTCTCGACGATATACCTGCGCTATCACTGGGTAGTCGATGTGGCTGCGGGTTTCGCGGTGGCGGGAATATCTATATACGCTGCGAACTGGCTCAACAGAAAATGGTCCTCCAGGGTTGCGCCCCTTCCCCGGAACGATCCCGTATTCAATGAAAGAGGCACTCCTGTGGATATGAATGTGTACAGAAAATGATATAATGCATGTCACGGGATAATATAAGCGGGGTAGCAGTTTGGAGAAAGGGAGGATCGCGACGATCGCCGTCTTTCTGCTGTTGGCAGTTCCAGGTTTCGTTCTGTATGACCAGGGGCCGGTAGAGGCCAATGACAGCTTCCTTCCGATGTGGGGAGCCGTGACGTACGTGAACGACACTATCTTGTATGTCCAGGAGAACATCATCGTGGGAGAGGGGGAGACCCTGATCATAGGCAATACCACCGTGATTTTCAACTGCTCCTGCGACGGGGAGTATGGTTTCACAGTGGAGCCCCATGGGACACTGAGGATAGAGAAGGGGGCCCTTCTGACCCTGAACAGAACGGGTGCATTCTCCAACAATCACGGTTACAATTACTTCATCAACTCCATGGGAACCATGTCCATCGTCGATTCGAACATCTCGTATGCTGGATGGGGGGATGGTAACAATAGTGGAGTTCTGGCTAGCAGATGGACGACATCCAGCAACTCAACCTTCTATTCATGCTACAACGGCATCTACGTTGAAGAAGGGACCATCGGAAAATTCGTTGATTGTGACTTCATGGATATACCGGGACATGGTATCCTGTTATCCGAGAATTGTGAGTTTACGGTGGACCTGACCCGATGCAGTTTCAGGAATATCGGGGGATGGGCTATTAAAGATCTTGAAAATCAGAGATACAGCAGTCCTTCCATCATTTGTCGTGAAAACACCTTCGAAAAATGCAATGGGGGGGTCGATATCTACCATGCAGATGACTCTATCTTCGAATGGTGCCTCTTTACCAACGTCAGCCTTCATGCTCTATACCTCCGGCCTTATGTCATCTCGGCAGCAAGCTATGGTGTTATGAGGATCAACCGGAACCGGTTCATCAATTGCTCCGACGCAATATATGTAAGGTACATGATGACCTCCGAGTTCAGGGAGAACGAGATCGTCGATTGTCCCGGTATCGGTCTGGATTATGGTGGAATGTTCTGGGTGACAGAGAACAACCAGATAACAGGAAATGTGTTCATCAACTGCTCGCTGGCCATCAACGGGAGCTCCACCGAAAGCGACGACCTTCTTGACAACAGTTTCGAAAACTGCGATACCGGTGTAGTTTTAAAGAATATGGGTAGTATGCTGCTTCATAACAACACCTTTCTGAATACCAGCAGCACCGGTATCTACTTACATTCGACATGCGGGTCCAACACCCTTTACGAGAACTTGTTCATCAACAACTCGGTTCACGCGATGGACGGGGGGTCGCAATATTGGTACAAAGACCAACGCGGCAACTATTGGAGTGATCTCGTGGGGTTCTTCGATAACAACGGGGATGGCATTTATGACAAGCCTTACTGGATCGACGGCGACAGCGTGGACCAATATCCTCTTTCGGGACTGCCCGGGCAAAGAATAAACCAGCCGATAAATATGGGACCTCTCGAGGACAGATCGGTCTTTGTGGGTGAATGGGTCAACCTTACCTTCGAGGCTCACGATCCCGACGGTGATGAGCCGTTCTTCGAGGTTAGGACCGATCCACGAACTGATTTTTACCTCGATCCCGCTACAGGCCGCTTTGAGTATCCTGCAGTTCCTGAAGATGTTGGGTTCATAGATGTTGAGGTAAACGTCACTGATAACAACGGATCGATGGATGCCGGGCAATTCCGGATCGTTGTCACCTTCCGCAATCTCCCCCCAGTGGTTGAACCGATCCCTACATTTTCTATTTACCCCGGTGAGACGAGGAGACACCAGCTCAATTTCTCCGATCCCAACGGGGATGAGGTCTCGGTGAGGGTGGAGAGCACGGAGACGCCTTTTTCCCTTGGCATCGACAGATATTTCATCCTCTCCTTCATGCCCTATCTCGGCCAGGAAGGGGACTACAGGGCAGTTCTGAACTTCAGCGACAACAACGGGACCTTTACACTTGTCGGTATCAGGATAGTGGTCCTTCACGTGAACAAAGCCCCAGAGATAATGCCCATCTCGGACATGGAAGCGGAGCCAGGTCAGGAGTTCACATACCAGGTCGTCGTCATCGAGGACGACCCTGATATCCTCATATTCTCTCTGAACTATTCGGGCATGGGAGATGCATCGATCGACCAGACCGGTTGGATCAGGATAACACCCGACGATGTGGACATCGGGATCCAGACCGTGACCGTCGAGGTGGATGACAATAATGGATCGGTGGTTTCGGAGACCTTTTCCCTTTCGGTATACATTAAAAACCATGCCCCGGTGGTCCCTGATAACATGGTCATCCGTGTCGAGGCCGGGGACCTGATGACCGTTCTCTTCGATGTTCACGACCCCGATGACGAGAAGGTATTCGTTCTCCCGGACGAGGACATGCCGGAATGGGTAAAGGTGAACGAGGATGACCTTTCCATGCATCTGGCTCCAACAATGGATGACATGGGCAGCCATGATTTCACCATCCGCTTCATGGATGATGAGTATCTGGGTGTCAACATGGAGGTCCTTCTGAAAGTGGAGGGAACCATGTTCCCGGAATGGCATCACCCACCTTCCTACATACTATATGAGAGGGAGATCCTCCTTCTCGATATGGGGTTTGGATATGACAAGAACGGAACTCCCTGGTACCGGGTCAACGGTCTGAATGACTTCCTTTCCCTGGAAGGAAGCAAGCTGTGCGTGTCTCCGGTCGACGGTGATTCCGCAGAGTACCATCTTGATATTTCCTACGGGGTAGTGAACGGGACCTCGGCCGGGCCAGAGGAGATGTTGCTCATCGTGGACCGCAATCTATCAACATTCTGGTTCGAGGTCCATCTGGAGCCTGACAGGGAGGTATACGAAAAAGGGGAATCCGCTGCAGCAAGCTGCGTGTTCGGCGGCTACGACGGTGGGATCGAGGTTCATTGGGTGTGGGAATCCGGGGACCTTGTTTTCGAGAGGTGCAGTGGGGGTTACTCCCTGGTATACCTGAACATGTCCGGTGAATGGTTCCTTTACCTTTTAATGGATGGGGAGGAGCAGCCCCTCTATTCGAAGAGCTTCATGGTCAGCGGGGAGAAGAAAGAGGAGAATGCCTTTCCCTGGTTCAGGATGATCATGATCATCGTTGCATTGTTGATAGTATCTCTGATCCTGTTATCGATCACTAAGAGGGTGATAAAAAAGGTCAGGTCCGATCTGGAGGAGTCGATGCGGCCGGCCAACGATGACGATCTCCTGCCGGAAGGATACAAGTCTGCACCCCGTCTGACCTATCATAACGAGGAGCAGTTTGTCGAAAGCAGTGACAATGATTATACGGCAGTTGATGAATCAGCCCCCCATGATGCCCTTGACGGACGAGGAGAAGAATCTCCTTGATATGGCACTCGAGCAGGATTCTGGCAGAGGTGACCTCACCTCCTGCGTGTTCGATGGAGAGATGGGGGACGCCGTAATAATTTCCGAGGATGATTGCATACTGTCAGGGCTTGAGGCCCTTGAATACGTATTCGAACGGGCAGGTGCGGAGGCAAGGTTATCCGAAGGAGCCTTACCGGGCTCTATCTGCGGGAAAGGTGCGGTCATAGCGACGGTCAAGGGACCGGTGGAAGCACTTCTGAGGGCTGAAAGGGTGGCCCTCAACACCATCTCCAGGATGTCCGGGATCGCAACCCTGGCAAGGAAGGCCTCGGACCTAGCCGACAAAACGTCCCCTGGCACCAGGGTTGCCGGAACGAGAAAGACCACCCCTCTCTTCGGGATCCTCGAAAAAAGGGCTCTGATCGACGGCGGCGCACTCCCGCATCGACCCGATCTCTCAACGATGGCCATGCTGAAGGATAACCATATAGCAGCCCTCGGAGGCGGTCCTGATGCGGTTCTCAGCGGTGTTGAGATGCTCAGAGAGAGGTATGGCCCTTACATCAAGATAGAGGTGGAAGTGGAGGACATACCCTCAGGGATGGCAGCGGTCGATGCGGGAGCGGACATAATAATGCTGGATAATCTCTCTCCCGAGGACCTCATGAAAGCTTCCAGGGAGGTTCGGAGATACGCGGAGGAACACGGGAAGAGTACGATACTGGAAGCATCGGGCGGCATCACGATGGAGAACCTAAACCTCTATGCCCCCTACGCGGATATCATCAGTATGGGTTCACTGACCTATGCAGCCCCCCTGGTCAGTTTCAAGATGGAATATAGATCAGAACCATGATGTGGTCTGGTCGATATCACGGATTACAGCCAACACAACACATAACCAGCTCCCATCCCCTTGAAGAAACCTCTGGAAACCCCCGGTCTGAATTTTCCCGGCCCCTATCAACACGGCCATCTCTTAAAAACTTTACCAGTACCTTTAAATCCCCACGCTTGAGGGATCGCCCATCAAGGATGGCATCAAAGGGACAGAGCTCCATGGCCGCCCCCTCGAAAGTCTCTTTTAATACGAACCTATACACCTCCTGATCCCGAATGGGGATCCTCCCACGGAGAAGTGAGACCGATGGCCGGATACGTTTCCGCAGAGATAGAGCAAAAATGGCAGAAAAGGTGGGCCGAGGGGAATGTTTTCAGATCCATCGGACCGGACTGCGGGAGCGGAAAGAAGTTCTTTCTGATATTCGCCTATCCGGGAATATCCGGCTACCTCCATGTGGGTCATATGAGAGGGTTCACCTACGCGGATGTCATCACGAGGTACAAGAGGGTGACCGGACATGATGTCCTCTTCCCGGTTGGCTTCCACGCTTCCGGCATTCCCGCCATATCGCTGGCCAAGAGGATCGAAAGAGGGGATCGGAAGACCATCGAGTACATGATCAGGAATGGATGCCCGGAGGAGATGGTCCACGAACTTGGGGATGTGGACAGGCTTATCGATTTCTTCTCGAATGTCTACATCGAGGAATACTGGAAGAAGTTCGGTTTCGGAATGGATTTCACACGATGCATGACCACCACTTCTCCAGGTTACAACAATTTCATAACCTGGCAGTTCCACAGGCTCTTCGAGAAGGGGCTGCTGACGACAAAACCACATTATGCCCCCTACTGTCCCTCATGCGGCCCGGTGGCCGTGGATACATCGATGACGGATATCTCCCAGGGCGGCAGTGCGGAGGTCCTTGAATTCACCGCCCTCAAGTTCAGACTGGGCGATGGGACCGTCCTTCCAGCCGCAACCCTGAGACCGGAGACCGTTTTCGGTGTGACGAACATGTGGCTCCATCCCGGGGTGGAATATGTGAAGGCACGGGTGGGGTCGGAAAATTGGCTGATCTCCCCCGAGGGGTTCGAGAAATTGAGATACCAGATGGAAGGGGGGGAGGAGGTCGAGAAGGTCGGGATCGTGAAAGGTTCCGGGCTGATAGGGCAGAAATGCCGGACCCCGGTCGGGGTCGAGATACCCATCCTCCCCGGAAGGTTCGTGGACCCGAAGGTGGCCACCGGGGTGGTCATGTCGGTACCCGCACATGCACCTTTCGACTGGGTTGCTCTGAAAGATGTCCAGAAGGAGGTGGGGTC
>JAFGLL010000113.1 GCA_016928095.1 Thermoplasmatota archaeon | reverse complement strand
GGTGGCCACCGGGGTGGTCATGTCGGTACCCGCACATGCACCTTTCGACTGGGTTGCTCTGAAAGATGTCCAGAAGGAGGTGGGGTCCGGGGAGAACCCGTTCGCTCTCGATGTCAAGGAGATCCTCTCCGTGACACCCATCACACTTATCCAGGCAGGGAAGGAGTTCACCGAGGACCCTGCCGGGAAATTATGCTTGAAGATGGGAATAGGATCCCAGGACGAGGAGGAGAAATTGGATTGTGCCACCAAGGCGATCTACAAGGATGAGTTCCACTCGGGCATACTCATGGGTAACTGCCAGGAATATGCTGGCCTCAGGGTCTCCCAGGCCAAGGACGCTCTCCGGGAGGACTTCATAGGAATGGGTCTGGCCGATGTGTTCTACGAGTTCTCGGAACAGGTCATCTGCAGGTCCGGGGACGATGTTGTGGTTAAAAGGATACCCGACCAGTGGTTCATCCGCTACTCCGATGAAGAGTGGACCCGAAGTTCAAAGGAATGGTCGCAGGAGATGAATATCCTACCGGAGGATTACAAGAGGGAGATGCCCTCGGTCCTTGAATGGTTCGGGGATCGGGCCTGCATCAGGAAAGGGTCCTGGCTCGGGACCGAGTTCCCCTACAAGAAGGGATGGATAATTGAACCCATATCGGACTCCACTCTCTACCCGGCCTATTATATCGTGTCCAAGTATCTCAACGAGGGCTCACTGAAGCTCGAGTGGATGGATGATCTTTTCTTCGATACGGTGTTCCTGGGTCAGGGCGACGCTTCAGGGCTGGAGATCGAAAAGAGGGAGCTTTTCGAAAGGATCAGGAGGGATTTCCTCTACTGGTATCCGCTCGATGTCAATCTCAGCGGGAAGGAGCACAAGACCGTACACTTCCCGGTGTTCCTGATGAACCATGTGGCTCTGTTGAACAGGGAACACTGGCCAAGGGGCATATTCGTCCATTGGTGGGTGACGATGTCAGGGGGGGACAAGATATCGAAGACAAAAGGGGGGGCGGAGCCCATACCCGAGGCCATCCTGAAATACGGTGTCGATGCGATGAGGCTCTACTACTGCCATGTTGGCTCCACCAGCATGGACGTTGAGTGGGTGGAGGAGACGGTATCGCATTACAAGGCAAGGATAAAGAGGATCTACGATCAGGTGGAGGAACTGCTCGGAATCCGATCGGGGGAGAACACCTCGATCGACCCCTGGATGACCTCCATGATGCAGATCCGTGTCCGGGAGACATCCGAGTTCCTCGAGCTGGGGAAGCTCAGGGAAGCTTCAAACGTCGTGTACTTCACGGTCCCCAACGACATCAGGTGGTATCTTAAAAGGGGTGGGTCGAACAGGGAGGTCCTGCAGGAGACGATGGATATCTGGGCAAGGATGCTCCAGCCGTTCACACCACATCTTGCCGAGGAGATATGGGAGCGTATGGGGAAGGAAGGGTTCGTATCGACGACACCCTGGCCTTTGCACGATGCGGGGCGTGTGGATCCCGCGGCCCTTAACACGGAAGAATACGTATCGATGCTTCTTGACGATCTCCGCAGCATACAGAAGATGACCGGCATCCAGGAGCCGAAGAGGGTCATGCTTTACGCTGCATCCGACTGGAAGTGGAAGGTGCTCGAGACATTGTTCGCCATGGTCGACGAGGGCGACGGACGGCTGAACCCCGGTGAAGTCATCAAGAAGCTGATATCAGACCCCGAGCTGTCGGAGTACAGGTCTTTTATACCAAAGATGGTGGGGAAGCTCACCAAGGACATCGTGAGAATGGGTGCCGAGGAGAGGGATCGCTTCAGGATACTGAGGAACGAGAACGATATACTGAGAAGTGTTGCATCCTTCTTCTCGACAGAGCTCTCCTGCGAGGTCAAAGTGTTCTCCGAGGACGATCGGGAAAAAGAGGATCCAGCGGGAAAGTCGATGGCAGCAGCCCCTCTGAAACCGGCCATTTTCATGGAATGAAAAATGCAGGGACAGGAGTGGGGAGAATGAATATGAAGGGGCATTCCGATGATGGACATTCCCCATTGGCCACGTATGTAATAAAAGGAGTTATCTTTGATTTCGGGAATGTCCTATGTTCCTTCGACAACGTACTCTTCACCAGGAGGCTGGCAGAGCGCTCCCCCGTTTCGGAAGATGAGATCCACAGAAAGATATACGAGGAAAGTGAACTGACCGCTGAATACGAAACGGGGAAGCTGACATCGATCGATTTTTACCACAAGGTCAAGGAACTATGCGATCTTGATATGGGTATCGACGAGTTCAGGGACGCCTTCACGGATATATTTACCCCGATCCCCGGGAACATCGAACTGATAAGGAAGCTTAAATGTAAAGTGAGGCTGGGGCTTCTCTCGAATACAAATGAGTGGGACCGCCAGTATGCCCTCGAGAAGCTCGATGTCTACCCACTTTTCGATGCTGTCACTTTTTCAAATGAGGTGGGTGCGAAGAAGCCGGATGAGAGGATCTATCTGGATTGCCTTGGGAAACTCGGACTCCAAGCGCAAGAGTGCTTGTATATCGACGATATCGAGGAGTACGTAAAAAAAGCTATGAAAATGGGCTTTATCGGTTTCTGCTACGAGGGGGGACGCGAGCTTGGAGATTTCCTTCGACGGCAAGGATGCCTGTCATGATCTTGAACCTGGTTTTCAATGAATAGTTGCAGTGCTTCAATAAGAATGTGATCCATCTCAGAAAACGATTAAATATTACTGAACCAACTGACATGTCCGGGCCGAATGGACCGGATTTTAACCATTAGGGGTGAAAAATATGCTTGGGGCTAGATGTTGTTCTCTGGTGATCGCACTTCTATTACTGACCACCGGGTTGCTATCGCTTGGCGCACGGGCCGATATTGAACCGAACGATGGATTTGCTACGGCTGAGACCATATCGGCAGGGACCTATGATGGTGCAATGGACGGCTCCACCGATTACGAGGATTATTACAGGTTCACGGTCTCTGCCGGAGACGTTATATCGGTCTCCCTGAACAGCACATCCAACGGTCTCACGATGTACCTGTATGATGAGGACGAGAGCTGGCTTGCCGAGGTCGACGGTACGCCCATGGTGACCGAATACCTATGGTACCATACGGCAGCAGAGACCGAGTACGTTACCTGTTACCTGACGTTCGAGACTGACGGGGCGGTGGATTACTCCTTCACACTTTCGATAGGACACCAGAACGACGGCGGGTCCGTGTCCGACGCCTCCTCTGAAAGAAGTAATGCTCTGGTGGTTACGGAAGGTACCTTGAACGGAGAGGTGAACTCCGGATCGGACGAATACAATGACATGGGCGAGGACGATATGGACTGCTACAAGTTCTGGGCAGGTACGGGTGACAGGATATCCCTATCGTTCACGACCGGTGCCCCGGACTACCTCTACCTGAACCTCGTAGACCCCGAGGATGACTTCATCTTCCAGGACCTGAGAGAGAGACAGGGGGGCACGGTCTCGGAAGAGTGGTGGACCGCCAATGAGACCCTAATGGGATGGTATTACCTGGAGGTGTATCAGGACATGACCCCGGGCCAGTACACCATCACGCTCGACATCGAGAGGCAGAACGAATACGAAAGTGGGAAGGATGCCCCCGTTCTTCCTCAGTATGGCCTGGTTATCTCCTCAGGCAGCTTCAACGGTCATCTGGAGGATGATGACAGGGTGGATTGTTTCAAGTTCCAGGCGGGAGAAGGCGATGTGATATCGATCGGGTTCAGGGGATATTCGGAGGGAGATAACATCTACTTCGATCTGCTGAACGAGATGGAAAGTACCATCGGATCGGACGGATCGGGATCATCCGACTCCGGTGTATCCATGCAGTTCTACACCGCCAGCGAAACGCCGGTCCAGACGTACCATTTGAAGGTCTGGATTGACACAGCACCGGGTAACTATATGATCGAACTCGGAATAGAGAAGCAGAACGATGCGGGACTGGGGATGGATGTTCTCGAGGGGGGTAATATCGGTTCAAGTCCATTGATTTCCACTGGATCCTATGAGGGATCGATCTACGATCTGGACACAGCAGATACGTACATGATCAACCTGAGCGCGGGAGACATACTGTACCTTACCCTTTCCATCAGTGAGGGGGAATCGGCGTCCTGGAGACTTTTTGACGATACATTGACAAATGTTCTGAACCAAGGTATTGGTTTCATGGAGGATCCCTCAAGGTCAACATATTACTTCGACAGCATGCTCGGACCGTTGACCTGCTTCCTGAAGATCTATAACGGCCAGGTCAGATACAGCCTGGGGATAGCAATCTCACAGCAGAACGATGCTGCATCAGGAACAGATGCTCCCGGGACCGCTTCTGCGGCCCAACTGTCCGAGGACCCTCTGCCGATAGGGGCGGGGACATATACCGGCCTTCTGGATACCAGGAACGATCTATTCGATTCCTACCTTATTGACATGACCGGGGGCCACCGATTGACCGTTGAGATAACCCCCGATCAATCACTGGGGATCAGCGCTATGCTTTACGGTTCTGAAGTCGTCCAGTTCGCTATGGACACCATGAACGGACCTGGAGAGACCGCTTATCTTCAATATGATTTCGGGGTGGACGAATGGGCTCAGCTGATGATCCAGCTGTACTCAGGGAGTGGTAATTATTCCTTCACCGTGACCATCACTGATATCCCCAGCGAGGATGTCACCCCAACAGCTCCGACGCTCACCGCTTCCTCGGGAAGTACCGGGATAACATTGACCTGGACCGAACCCGATAGCAACGGCGGGAGCCCCATTACACTTTACAGGGTATACAGGGGAACGAACCCCTACGGGAACCTGTTGCTACTGGAGACACTGGATGCTTCGATCCAGACGTACATTGATTACAGTGCAGTTGAGGGGGTGACCTATTATTACGAGGTCGCCGCGGTAAACGATATCGGTGAGGGAGCAAGCTCATCGAGGGAATCCGCATCCATCTCCTCGCCCACCGACGACACCGATGGCGACGGTATGCCTGATGATTGGGAGGACCTCTACGAACTGGACAAGTTGGACCCTTCGGATGCGGATGATGATCCGGACGATGACGGTCTGACCAATCTCGAGGAATACGGGATGGGTAGGAACCCAAGATTCGACGAGACCGGTGGAGACGACGATGACGATTTAACCGAGGAAGAGCATACATCATGGCTGGTAGGTTTACCATTTATCATAGCAGGCGTTTGCGGAGTCCTGCTTCTGATAATAATAATCGTCGTGGTAATCATCGTCGTCGTGGCGTCGAGGAAGAAGAAGGCCTCGAAGGATGACGAGGAGTAGATCATTGAGCGGATCACAATATCTCGATATCGTAGGCCTTTCCGTTCTTTTCCTCGGTGGTGCATCCATTCGTGTCCGGTCTTCTGAACACCTTGAACCTGACGTTCATACCCTTCCTGACCTTATTGTCGGACACATTCTTTGTGATGTTCGTCGTATGAAAGTAATAGTCGCCGTCATCCGATCCGATGAAACCGTAATCGCCCAGGAACTTCTTGATGGACCCCTGTTTGAAGGTTTCCTCATCCCCATTTTCCAGACCTGTTGCCCTGACGTAGTATATTATCGGGTTCTGCTGGTCGTTCCGGACCTCGAAAATATCGCTGTAGGACCGCAATATCGAGATGAGGTTCTTGTGGTTGTAAGATCTCGGGTCGAAATCCGGGGAGGACCTTCGTATGTGGTCTCCGAACAATGAGAGGATCACCCAACCATCCTCCTCCTTTTCAATGGAAGAGTACGTCCTCAACAGGATCTCCTTGAGGTCCTCCTTTCCCTCCTCCCTAGGTGCCATGACCTCCGTCTCCGGATTCTCGATAACGATGTTCTCGGTGAAGATGAACTGGTCGCATGATTTTCTCAGAAGTTCATGGGTTTGCTGTTTGCCGATACCGATAACGAAATATCCGTATTCCCTCAATCGCATGAACAATCCGTAGAAATCTATATCGCTGGTGACCACGCAGAAGGTGTTCACGACCTTGTTTGTGTATGTTATGTCGATGGCATCCATTATCAGAGCGTTGTCGGTGGCGTTCGGTCCGTACCTGAACTGCTGGATCGGTCTTATGGCATGTTTCTGGAGGATGTCCTTCCATCCGTTCATGTTGTTGGTGGTCCAGTCCCCGTATATCCTCTTGATGGTTATATCTCCCCATCTCTGGATCTCGTTCAATATGGGTTGTATGAGGTTCGGAGAGATGTTGTCACCGTCTATCAAAAGGGAGATCTTCTTGTCCATTCGGTTCACCATTGTCCTTAGATAAGATGCGGAAAGGGGTATAAAGCATATCCTGAGAACGATGGATCCTCATTATTTGAGTATCATGCCACCATGATGAACACGAGCATCGGTCCAGGGACCCGTTCCTGATGACAAGGAAGATGTGATGGAAGGAAGGGGGGGGAAGGATATCAGAACGTTGTTCTTTCCGTATCAGGAGATAGATTGAAGGGTGTCCATATTCTCAAGGAAAGGTCTTATTGGAGGAGGAACCATACATATCCCATGAAGGTCCTCGTCACCGGGTCTTCCGGTTACGTGGGAATGGTGCTTTCAAGGCATCTCTCCGAGAGGGGAACCGAGGTCGTGGGACTTGATGTGACGGAGAACAATTCTTGGTCGGGGAATGCAAATTTCCGCTTCATCGAATGTGACGTGACGGACAGGAAGAAGGTCAAGGAGATCTTCGAAAGAGAGCGGCCCACCCACGTGATCCATCTGGCATACCTGATGAACCCCCTACACGATGTGAGACGGGAATACGAGATAGATGTGGTGGGCTCCAGGAACGTTTTCGAAGCGGCTATGGGAACAGAGAGCGTCGGACAGTTCATCGGAATGAGCTCCACCAGCGCCTACGGCGGGTGGCCCGACAACAAGCTCTGGATCAAGGAGGGGGCCCCTCTTCGGCCCAGAGGATATCGCTACGGTATCAATAAGAAAGAAATCGAAGAGTATATGAACGGCTCCAGGGACCGGGCGGGGTTCAAACTGGTCATACTCCGGATGTGCACAGCCGTGGGTCCCTCTTATCACAAGAAAGGCGGTGTCGTCTCCCTTCTGGCAAAGACCCCCGTTCTGACCAAGTTCAACAACCGATATACCGAGGTACAGTTCATCCACGAAGAAGACCTGACTGCCGTCTTTGACCTGATATTGAAAGATCCGGATATCGAGGGGACCTTCAACCTCGCCCCCGATTCTTACGAGACCACAAGGGAGCTGTCAAAGGCAAAGGTCTCGATACCGGTCCCGCTATTCCTGATGAAAGGTATAACATCCGTGCTTTGGACGCTTCATCTTGCGAGCATGCGGGCCCCGGCAATCGAACTCAGCACCTACGGGATAGTGGCTGACCCGAAGAAGCTGATGAAAAGGTTGAACTTCAGGTTCAGATATGGTACGAAAGAGGCATATTTCCATACGGTGGAGGAGAGGAGGAATAGAGGGACGTTGTGATATCCGAAAGGGTGTGATCTATCCGGTGATCCTTTCCCTGATGGTCTTCTCCACATCCATATTCTTCGTGTACCTTATCGGGAAGATGGAGGAGCCGAATATGAACAGGAATCCGAACACGAAGGTCATGACCATGGCGCTGAAGGCGAAGAACACCGGGAAGTAGTACAGTATATCCTTCATCACCAGGGCGAACAGATTTCCGAATAGATATGCGAAGGGTATCCCGAGCAATGCGGAGATGAACCCTATGATGGCGATCTCTATAAGCATGGAACCGACGACCTTTCGCCTCGGTATACCAAGCGTTTCCAGAGTGGCGAATTCGAGATCCCTTTCCATTGTGGAAATTATTATTGCGGAAGCTGCAACCACCATTGCGATGACGAGACAGATCACGAAGAAGAAATAGAGCATGCTCATGGCGGAACCGAAGGTCGCATCCATGGAACTGATTATATCATCCTGTATCGTTACTCCCGAGACACCATCGATACCTTTCAATTCCCTTGCGATATCCTCGGCCTTCTCCTTGTCGACGAGCTTGATGAAGGCCCCTGTCGCCATATCCGATCCGATGAGAGGTGAGGCTGTTCCACGGTCCAGATATACCGCCTGCATCAAGATATCATAGACGATGCCTCCTATGGTGGTTTCCATCTCATTGGCCCCAACGGTGATCTTGATCCGGTCTCCCGGGGACAGGCCGAGCTCGTCGGCTAGCTTGTTCGTGATCACCGACCTTGTGATGTCGAGCTTCCCAGATTCCAGCTCGAAATTCCTGGTGCTCAGGATATCATCGGAGGCCACGATAAAGGTGTTCTCGGTGCCTCCTCCTCCGGATATCTGCCCAGCCAGATATGCGAAGGGTATCACATCTTCGGCTTCCTCGATATCGAACATCGCGGTCACGTTCTCGTTCGGAAGCGGCCTTGTGAGGTCGGCCCTCAGGTCCCATGTGTCCTGGTCCACCTGCTTCTGCATGAAGCCCCATGCCGATTCGGACACCACTATCCAGGACCCCGATATACCTATCGACATTCCCACCACGAACACGGTCAAGGCCGTTCTTGCCGGATTGCGGAAAGTGTTTCTGATCCCCATCAATCTCGTCTTTGATATCCCGGAAAAAGTCCTTCCGACCGTCAGGATCCTCGTCTTGGGTTTGTGGTCAAGCGCCTGTCTGACGGTCTTCCTGGTTATCATGACTATAGGGATGCCCACCGATAGCAGAACGGACCCGAAGGAGAACAGGAGCCCCCAGACGAAAGGCATGGGGGCCAGGGGATATGC
>JAFGLL010000009.1 GCA_016928095.1 Thermoplasmatota archaeon | reverse complement strand
TTCCTTGAAATGCAAAACAAGAAAAAAAATTATTATCATGCCAAGAATGCAGTACATCCTACCTTCCTGCAGAGTCGATTACAAAGTGTCTTTCGGTAGACCGAAAGACACTATGTGATATTTCAATTCATTACAATTTGCAGAAGAACATGGGTTTTGCAGGTGGGTCGTGCTCCATTGGAAATGATGCTTGAAGAAAGAGCGATAGACCTGATCATATAAAAACACCATAAAATGATAAAATTTTCATATTAATATCTATATTTGACTATTTCATGATCTCATCGAATGGTGTTTTTACACTGGAAAGGGGGGGTTTCCATCCAAAATAGCCCGAATATGCGAAAATGTCATTACGCTGGTATGCTTTCTGCCATTTCATTATTTTCTATCAAAGTTGGATCTCCTCTTTTCATGAGCCTTTGTACCCTGTTGAAAGTATCAACATCAACAATGGCCTGAATATCCCCTTTGTAGATTATTTCCTCCCAGTGAAGGTAACCGCAGTTCAGCGGGTTCGAGAGGATCCTCGAGATCGTTTTCTTCTCCCATTTCCTGAGGCCTTTCTTCGTCAGGATGTTGTTATTCATGAGATGATCGCAGATCTCCGAAAGGGAGCTCCCGGCAATATATTTCTCGTACATGAGCCTGATCACCGCAGCCTCACCCGGGACCTGAACTATTCGGTCGTTCTCTATCTCGAATCCGTATGGGATGTTGAACCCCAACCATCCCGTTCCTTCCTTTGCCTTCTGAAGCATTCCGATATAGACCCTTTCTCCGATCTGTTCGGATTCGAGCTGTGCTATCCTCTGTATGATATCCATCACGAAACGACCCATGGCCGTGGTCGTATCAAAGGATTCCTGCATCGAGGTGAATTCCTTTCCATTATCGTTCAGGTTCTCCATCATCGTGGTGAAATTCTTGGAGTTTCGATGGATCCTGTCCATCTTCATCACGACGAGGATATCCCAGCTGTCCATATCCGCCATCATCCTTCTGTAAGCCGGGCGGTCGTCGCTTCTCCCCGAATAGCCATCGTCGATGTAGGTGTTTGCCACATTCCATTCCTTTGCCAAACAGTAGGCCTTCAGCCTTTCTTCCTGGGCAGAGAGGGAGTAACCTTCCTTTGCCTGGTCCTCCGTCGAGACCCTGATATAAAGGACAGCTCTGTTCTTCTTGATAGAGAGATCCGGCATCAGCATTCCTCCTCGGGTACAAGCACCAATCTATCGTTCTCTATGTCTATCCTGAAGGATGCACCGATACAGACCCCCATGAGGTTGCAGATCGATCTCGAAAGCAATATGCCCTGACCGTTGCCGATCCTTCGAAGCTTCGAATGCTCCATGGATGATCTCATGCACGAACAATATGTTATAACATATTTATATTTATGTTATAACAAATAATAAGTACCATAGTAAAAAGAATTATTATTATTAATGCAAGAATGAAAGAATAATTCTCTTAAAGAGATAACTAAGGACATCCTAGATGAAAAAGGAGTGGAGAGAGGGAGATTCGAACTCCCGTGGACACGATCTGCAGTCGTGCGCATAGCCGCTCTGCCATCTCTCCGGTATTTCGGGGTTGCCCGTAATACGAATTGATTTAATAATCCTTTTCTTTGAACAAAGCTCGGGTCCCTTTTCAATAATCAAGGACCTTTCCCTTGATCAATTCCCTCAAGAAGGAAGTGGCATAGGTTCCCTTGTACAAAGAAAAATCGAATTGAGGAGAAAGACCTTCTTTCTCGACGAACCTCCATTTCAGATCGAAAACCGGTGCAAGAAGTTCCCTCCTCATGCCTTTTGAGGAGATCCTTGAGATGATGGTTATTTTGAAATCGTCCTCGGAAATACCTTCCTTTTCGATGACACGGCTTTCGATATCTCCCATTTGTCCCTCTGCGATCCCGCTTTCCATCCCGATGATCGCTCCGGACACGAATGCTTGCCTTTTCTTCACCAGTTCGGTCATATTATCTATATTTTGATCATTGACCTTCAAGGTAAGGTGATGATCGGGAAGTCCTTTCTTGTTAAGGGGGATGACGAGGTCTCCCAGGATCGGTTCATTGAGGGGGAGGCCGGCGCTGATACGTTCAGAGAGTATCCGGTTGAAAATATAGGACTGGTAGGCATGGACGAACATCATCTTGAGATTGTCCGGAAGCATATCGAGAGCTCCGGCCCAGTCATCGGGTCTTCTTTTCATGTGGTGGATCATGGACCTCTCGAACAGGTATTTGACAGGATAATAAGAAACCGCTTTTTCGAAGTCCATCTCTTCTTCGAGCCTTTTCCTGGCAAGGTATATGTTCTCTGGTTCTCCCTCATGCGGATTCCCTACATAGGTCATGACGGCACTTTTTGCGTCACCATGTACGATGTGCTTACCCACAATATGGGTTATGGGTCTCATGGCTCCGAACCGCTGGATGCCGAAATAGTTCGGGAACCCTCCTGCAGAAATTATCTGGTCAAGGCATGGTTCTATCATCCCGAGCATCTCATCCTGACCTTTTCCCACATCCCTGATCGTGATGTTGAAATGATTACCCATCAGATTTCCCAGTTCGAGTTCCCTGTTGGAGGTGTATGCTTCGATGATCTCCAGATCCGGTATCCTGAGGTCAAGGACCTTTTCGATGGGGTGATCGAAGGAGAAAAGCCGTGTGGAGACGGCCCTTTTATCCTTGGTCCCGGCGAACTTGATCTTGAACCGCGATATGGAGAGGTTCTTGGACAGGACCCTGACCAGCCTATTTGTCTCCCAATTTGAGACCTTGATCTTGGCAATAGTTATCGGGCCATCCTCGACCTTCATGGGCAGATCGGGGATCTCATCGACCACAAAATCCTCCGGGTCCTTTTTTAGAACTCCGCCAAGCGCAGTGGTGGTCGTCAGGAAATGTTCAAGACCGATCTGTCTCTCACCCTCACCTGGTCTTGGGACATCTGACATTGGATCAGCTCTGCCTTGAGAACTGGCCGAGCATCTCCTTATAGGTGTTGGATAGGGCTTTCGCAGCCTTCTTGAAGGCATTCTGTGGTTTCCCGGACCTGACCTTTAGATAGAGTACCGGGGTGTCCAGTTTCGGATGCCTCACATTGTAATTTGCATACTCGACGACCTCGTCAGAGAGGAGCTGGTTCTTCAGAGGGATCAGCATTGTCTCTCCTTCATCGAGTATCTGTAGTTCCAGGGTATCCTTCCCTTTATTGATCAGCTCGACCTGCATGGACATCCTATGGGGTGGAGAGTAGAATAGTACTTATATCTTTTCCTCCTAGCAGGTCCGATGGGTGTCGAACTTTCTATAAAAGAACAGTTGAAGATGATATCGAAAAAACCTGCAAGGAAGCATGGCCAGAACTTCCTGACGGACACTTCGGTCTGCAGGAGGATCGTTCAGAATATCAATGCGCGGAAAGGTACCACGATACTGGAGATCGGCCCAGGACTTGGTATCCTTACCGGTGAACTCTTGAAGGCTGGGTACAGCGTAAAGGCATTGGAGATAGATGAGGAGCTCGTGGGACACCTCGTGGAAAAGTTCCGAGAAGGGACAGGGCACGGCCTTGAGGTGGTCAATACCGACGCTGTGAAGTTTATGGTCCAGAAAGGTCTTAAGGAGGAACCCTATCTGGTTTCCAATCTGCCTTACAATCTATCATCTTCACTGATGGGTCTACTCCTCGATTCCACGGACCTTCTCCTCTCTAAAAAGGGTTTCACCGAAGCAATAATCATGTTCCAGAAGGAGTTCGGAGAAAGGCTTGTGGCAAGACCGGGAAGCAAGACCTACGGTAAGATATCTGTCATGTTCGATATAAAGATGGAGCATGAGGTACTTTTTAAGGTGCCGAAGGATAAGTTCTACCCACAACCGAAGGTGGACGGTATAGTGGTCAGGTTTCGACCCAGGGAAGACCCGGAATGCATACCCCTTGATGATACCGTGCTGAAGAATCTTGTTACAGTGGCCTTCATGAACAGAAGAAAGATGCTGAAGAATTCGATCCAGCCCTCTTCCCTATCACTGGATCTGAAGGAGAGTGCTATCCTTGAGGTCCTTGACAGCTTCAGTCTGTCGGAAAGACGGCCGGAAACGGTGACACCCTGCGAGATGGTGGAGCTCTCGAACCGATTGGTGGAGATCGCGGGATAGTCTTAAATCGACATATCACATGGTGGGCGGCATGGGTCCCAAAGATGAGAAAGCCCACCAAACCAATACAAAGGGTAGGATGATACCATCGTTCCTGGATGGTAGGGAGCTGATACCTTACCGGTCATATCTGGGGATCGAACCCATTGTTAAAAGGGAAGTTGGAAGGGTTACGCGATGGAGGAGGCCTGGAGATAGCAAGGTCGTGAATACCATCGATGAGGCCCTGGACCGTTGTGGTCTATCTGACGGAATGACAATATCTTTCCATCATCACCTTCGCAACGGGGACAGGATTATAAATATGGTGATGGACCGGATCCGGTCCAGGAAGATCAAGGACCTCAGGTTATTTCCCACCGCACTGTTCCCCGTCCATGAACCTTTGATAGAGGCTCTCAAGGACGGGACGATCTCCTCCATCGAGGGGTCCCTTAATGGCCCTATAGGAAGATTCGTTTCACTCGGGAACCTGGATAGGCCGGTCATCCTGAGGAGCCATTCGGGCAGGGTGAGAGCATTATCCCAGGGGGAGGTGAAGATAGATGTTGCATTCCTCAGCGCCTCATGCTGCGACCCGCTTGGTAATGCCAACGGATTGATGGGACCTTCCGCTTTCGGCCCTATAGGTTTCGGATATGCCGATGCCCTCTTCGCGGATAGAACAGTGATCATCACCGACAATATAGTCCCCTTCCCCTGCCTCCCGATCTCGATACCGGGAACGAACGTCGATATTGTCGCGAAGGTGGATTCCATAGGAGATCCCGGCGGCATACTCTCGGGTACACTCCAGATAACCGATCGGGAAGACCATCTGAGGATAGTTGGATCGACCATCGAGATATTGGACCTGATCGGTCTGTTGAAGGACGGATTTGCCTTCCAGGCGGGTGCAGGCGGCATATCGCTGGCCATTACAAAATACATAAGCGACCTTTTCGAACGAAGGGGTATTGTGGGCTCATATGCCAACGGTGGAACGACCGAATATCTTGTGAAGATGCTTCGTAACGGTACATTGAAGACGCTCCTGACAGGCCAGGCATTTGATATGGAGGCCATCCGTTCATTGAGGGAAGACCCCTGTCACGAGGAGATCGTTGTGGACCAGTATTCGAACATCCATACCGGGGCCACTACCACCGAGCCGGAACAGGCGGCCTTCCTCGGTGCAACAGAGGTGGACCTTGATTTCAACGTCAACGTCAATACACATAGCGACGGTTATCTATTACACGGGATCGGAGGCCATCAGGATGTCGCCTACGGGTCGCAGCTGACCTTCATTACCGTTCCTCTGGAACGTAAGGGTAACCCTATTATCAAGCAGAGAGTGACCACCCTCACCACTCCGGGAGAGCTCATAGATATCATTGTGACCGACAGGGGTTTTGCAGTGAACACGGAGCATGTCAGGAGAGAGGTCAGGGAGAGGAACCTTGATATCCTGTCCACTTGTACAAATGCCGGTCTTCCAGTGTTCGATATCGAGGAGCTCAGGAACATGGTCTTAAGAGAGGGTGGCTCAGATATGGAAGCCAGGACGGGGGACCGTGTAATAGGCATCATCCAGTACATCGACGGCACGGTCCTGGACAAGGTGAACATGGTTCTGGAATAGTGTCAGGAAGAGGACCTCAGCTCCTCCGTCACCTTCCTGTCGTTGGGGACCAGGTGAAGATACTTTCTGAGACATTGTTTGTACTCCTCCTTGTAGCCCAGGGAATTGTATCCGCGCCCCATCACAAGCCATGCTTCGGGATGATTGGGATCATTGGCCACCACATCGTCAGCCGCCGATATGGCCTCTCTGTACCTTTTCATGCCAAGGTAGGTCTTGGCAAGAAGAGTGCCCACCCTCGGGTCCATACCGAAGGATAGGGCCTTTTTAAGGACAGCTATAGCTTTTTTCGGCTGGCGTTCCCTGAGATGGAGGTTTGAAAGATGGTAGGATGCATCCGGGTCAGACGGTTTCAGGAAGAGAGCGTTATTGAAGGCCGATACGGCCTTTTCCTTTCCGTTCTTCATCTGAGAGAGTGCTTTCCCCATCTCGACCCATACCATCGGGATGTATGGATTGCTCTTGCATATCTTCTTGAAGCTTTCGACGGCACCCCTCAGGTCACCCCCGGTCATCAGTAGCGATCCTTTCTGGAAAAGGGCTTCTTCAAAAAGTGCACCGTGGACCTGGATCGCTCGGTCATAGGCCTGAAGGGCCTTTTTGTCCTCCTTCTTGGAGCGATAGATCTCTCCGAGATCGAACCATGCAAGTGCATAGCCTTCCCTGGAGCCGATAGCTTCGAGCATTGTCTCCTCCGCTTCGTCAAGGAGGTCCAGCTTCTTCAGGATGTGACCTTTGTGATAGCTTGCTATGTAGAAATCCGGGTTGATGGAGAGGGCTGCATCGAAGCAGATGATGGAATCGTCATATCTGTCAAGATTGAAGAGCGCAATACCTTTTCCGCAGAGGCTGTGTATGTTATCCGGGTCCTCCTCAAGGGACCTATCGAAGAGGTCTATGGCCTTTTCGTACTTCTTCTCGTCAAGCGAAATGATCCCGAGGTTCGCCAGGGCCCGGGAGGACCTCGGATCGATATCCAATCCGTTCTTGAGATCGTTCCTAGCCTGGTCCATTTTGTTGAGGTTATACCAGGCCACTCCTCTGTTGATGTAGACCTCGGCATTGTTGGGATCGGTGGTTATGCACAGATCATAGTTCTGGATGGCGAGAGCATGCTGTCCGATCTCCTCGTAGAGATTTCCAAGGTCGAACAGAGCTGTTCTCTTGTCCGGATGAGATGTCACGGCCTTCTTTGCGATCTCGATGGCCTCTTCCATTTCACCAAGCTCGCGGTATGTGATGGAAAGCCCGATCGTGGCATCATCTACATCCTGTCGATCGGTCGAGGAATCCATGATCGACCTAAAGGTTGTATGGGCCGTTCTCAGGTCTTTTTCTCTCAAGGCCCGATATCCATCCATGACCAAATTCCCTGTCACACTGGCTCACTTCCCTTCAACGATGACGTTCCTTTTATTAAATCATATTGTACAACAATGTAAAAGGACAAGCAAGTTTATGAATGAGGGTTTGGATTCCGGTATGATCGGCATGATCTTGCAAGATGAAAATGAGACAGATGATCGGAAACAGACCTCCACCGAGATCAACAGGATGATCCAGGAGAACCTAGGACGGTCCAAACGTGTGAAGATAACCGGGCTAAAAGGCCAGAACAATATAGCGGTCGGAATGATGATGGACTGCGAGATCGATATCTCCGGGGAGGCGGGGGATCTCCTGGGAGCACTGAACTCTGGTGCCATAATCATCCTCGATGGTAACTGCGGAGACCTTGCGGGAGATACCCTTCTCAAGGGAGGTATCATTGTCATGGGGAGATCCGGTGAGATGACCGGTGCCTGCATGCAGAACGGGATCATCGTCATCAAAGGAGATGCAGGGAATGGCGCCGGGACCAGGATGGGGGGAGGGACCCTTATCATCGAGGGTAGTGTCAAGGGGGACCTCGGATCCTTTATGTCAGATGGGACAGTGATAGTTACAGGGGATATCAAGGGTGGGATTTGCCCCGGTGCCACCGGAGGCACCGTATATCTTGGTGGTGGGGTCGACCGCGGTCTCGAGAACGTGGAGATGGTCCCGTTGACATCGAAGGATGTCGCCAAGTTGTCAAAATATATCGATCACTACAAGATATCAGCCCAGCCCTCTACGATGAGGAAGTTCAAGGGGGGTGTGTTATTATGAACGGTCGTTCAGTCCCCCAACACCTGGAGATGATATTGGACACCATGAACGCAACGAGGAAGGAAGAAGTAAAGGAGAACGTGCTTCGGACCGTCCATTTCAGGACATCGTTCCTCCACGGGACCACTGTCGAGAGGTGCCCAGTATCCGTCAAGATCGGGAAGAAAGAGAGGGCCAGGAGATCCGAGGTCCCGTTCCCGTTCCTCACTACCGCTTCCCTCATGAAGAGCCTCCCGAACAATGCCAGATTGGGAATAGCGCTGGGGCAGGCGATGTCGGGGATCCCATTGAACATCTACCCGGGCGTCCCGCCGGAGATATATGAGATATTGAAGACACATCGCCCCGGAACAGTGGTTTGTTTCGGCCCTGATCGGCAAGATATCGACATCGATATGCTCAAATCCGCGGACCTGACCGAGATCGAGATCATGGATATGAGCGATATACCTCCGAGGCTTGTCCCCGAGGTCCGGAAGGGAAAGGACATCATTAGGCTGGTGGATATGATAAAGGAGGCCTCTGATGCTCCGATATTGATGAGCATCGATCAGGAACAGCTAAATTCGGATATCGATTTCTATCTGGTGTCCGACATCGATATCATCGGATTGAGATGCGGTGATCTTTCGGTCGAACACTGCGACAGCCGCATGATGCTTGCATCCGTCATAGGCCTTCTCCGCAAGATGGAGGTCTTCAAGAGCGTGGAAAAAGGTTTGCAGGTGATGTTGAACGGATATCTGATGACCTCAGAGGATATGGTCAAGATGATGGCCTTTGGGGTGGACCTCATTTGCCTGGACCTCCTTACGATGGATTTTATCAAGGCCTATCTGAGGAATAAGATGAACATTCCGGTGGGAGAAAGGATCGATCTGGAGGACCATGACGATAGTCTGGATTGGGCGGAGATAGGGGAGATGTACAGCGAGTGGATGACAATGCTCTCCGAAGGTATCAGGGACACTCTTGCCGAACTGAACATAGGATCGGTCGCTGACCTTGGACCGGATAGACTTGTCACATCCGATTACAACACTTCGGCAATAACGGGGATCCCACTTGCGGGTTTCGAGGCACAGGTGCCTTTCTGGAGGTACAGATCATGATAATCTGTACTCTACCCTGAGCTTCCCGGCTCCTTTGGACCTTCTCTTGAGTATCTCCATCGATCCAAGTTCGGATATGTTCCTCACATGCGTCCCCGCGCAGGGACAGATATCTATCTCTCCTTCCTCACCTATAAAAACGGTCCTGAGGTCCTTGACGAAGGCAGGCAGGCGGGACAGGTCCACCCTTTCTGTTTCAACCTTCCTCTCGATCTCTTCCCTGGGAAGGGTCCTGACACGGACCTCTTCCGACCTCGAGATCAGTTCGTTCACCTCTCTTTCAACATTCTTCAACTCGTCCATATCAATGTCATCGGTCCCGAAATCTATGTGTGAGCGATCTGCATGTATCTGGTTCCCGACCGTTGGCGCATTGTAGCGTTTCCACATGACGGAAGAAAGCAGATGCTGGGCGGTATGCATCCTCATATGGGCATATCGCAATTCCCAATCCAGCTCCCCTATGACTGGTGTACCGACCTCCGGAAGGTTCCCCTCCACGACATGTCTTATCCTGTTCTTCTTTATGACGTTCACCACCGAACAGGAACCCCCGATCCACCGCATGGTCCCGCGATCGTTCGGTTGTCCGCCTCCCAGCGGATAGAAAGCGGTCCTGTCAAGGATTATCACCTTCTCCTCTGCATCCTCGACGCTCACCACCATCGCATCGAAGTCACGGATATAGCAATCGTTCATAC
Source organism: Thermoplasmatota archaeon (assembly GCA_016928095.1). Lineage (GTDB taxonomy): Archaea > Thermoplasmatota > Penumbrarchaeia > Penumbrarchaeales > Penumbrarchaeaceae > JAFGLL01. Next base: position 9,252 of record JAFGLL010000009.1, on the reverse strand, counting down.
TTCCCATGTAAAGGAGTTCCGTCATCAGAGCGCCCCCATTCCTCCGGGAACTCCTTCAGCTTATATTATTCTGGCGTAAAAGAGAGAAAGGATCGACCAAGGGATAATTTATTATATGCCATCAAGCATTGGCCGGCATTCCCATAGGTGATCACAATGGCTCTTTGGCAGGGACGCTCCAAGAGGAAGACTACTGGTGGCAGATACAGGCCCAATAGAGGCAAGAGGAAATCGGAGATCGGAAGGGAGCAACAGATCACCATCCTCGGCAAAGAGACCAATAAACGTGTGAGAACAAGAGGAGGGAACCTGAAGTTCAGGACACTGACCTCCTCTGTGGTAAATGTTTACGACCCAGTGTCCAAAAAGACCGTTAGAGCCACCATCAAGACCGTCCTTGAGAACCCTGCCAATCCTCACTATGTCAGAAGGAACATCATCACAAAGGGTGCCATCGTGGACACGGAAAAGGGGAAGGCCAAGGTAACTTCAAGACCAGGCCAGCACGGCACCATAAATGCGATCCTGCTCACGAAATGAAGAGGGTATGACCTTTGGTCAAGGCAAAGGACGATATGTTCATAATATGGCCTCAGTATTTTGATTCGGACCTTCCCAGGTCAAAAGGGAGAAGAATGCCACTGTCCCTCTCGGTGCATGGTCCCAGTGCAGAGGAGCTCTTCCATGCGGCCAGGAGGCTGAGCCTCTCCCCGGTCCTCGAGAACGAGAAGGCCTATCCTTCAAGATGGATGGGGGGCAGGGGCCGCATAAAGATCGCAAAGAAGTTCGACAAGACCAGCTCCATGAGGAAGATCGCCGAAGGTCTTGTCAGAAAGCGATGACCCTTCATATCCACGGCCAGTTACTTGCACTATGGATGAAAAGTTATTCATATAACCTCAGTTTTCACCGCGCAGGGAGGCTGTACATGGCCGAAATAATAAAGTTCGTGTATCTGTTCAAAGAAGGGAACAGGGATATGAAGGAACTCCTGGGGGGAAAGGGCGCTAACCTTGCCGAGATGACCAGGCTTGGCATACCAGTTCCTCCGGGATTTACCATAACCACAGAGGCATGCAACAAATATTACCGGACCAAGAACATTTTTCAAGAGGGATTGGAGGACCAGGTAAGGAACGCAGTGAAGGCCCTTGAGACCGAGATGGGAATGAAATTCGGAGACCCGTCCAACCCTCTGCTCCTGTCTGTTAGGTCGGGAGCCCGTGTCTCGATGCCCGGAATGATGGACACTGTACTCAATCTTGGAATGAACGAGGAAATGGTAAGAGGCCTGATAGATAGGACCGATGATGAAAGGTTCGCCTGGGACTCCTACAGGCGTTTCATCCAGATGTATGGCGATGTGGTTCTCGGACTCAAGCCCCAGAGAAAGGATGAGGAGGACCCCTTCGAGGTCCTCCTGGACAGTATGAAGAAGGATAGAGGTGTGGCCCACGATACAGAGCTGAATGCCGGGGACCTGAAGATGCTGTCCAAAGATTTCAAGGACCTCATCAGGACGAATCTGGGTGTCCCGTTCCCCCGGGACCCGTGGGAGCAGTTGTGGGGTGCCATAGAGGCGGTTTTCGGATCTTGGATGAACGATAGGGCAAAGACATACCGCAGGATCAATGATATCCCGTCGGATTGGGGGACCGCCGTGAACGTCCAGGCCATGGTATTTGGTAATATGGGTGAAGACTGCGCAACAGGGGTCGCATTCACCAGGGATCCCGCCACCGGCGAGAACATATTCTTCGGTGAATATCTGACGAATGCACAGGGAGAGGATGTCGTGGCCGGTGTAAGGACACCGTATCAGGTCACACTGGAAGGGTCCCGAAGGTGGGCTCAACGAGATCAGATAGATGAAGTGGCAAGAGAGAGGGATTTCCCGTCCCTTGAAGAGAGGATGCCCCTGCAGTACAAAGAGCTCGTCTCTGTCTACGAGGATCTGGAGAAACATTACACGGACATGCAGGACATAGAGTTCACCATACAGAATGGAAAACTCTGGCTCCTCCAGACCAGGAACGGGAAAAGAACGGCAGCCGCTGCCATCAAGATAGCCGTGGACATGGTCGAGGAAGGATTGATAGATGAGAGGAAGGCCGTATCCAGGATAATGCCCGAGCAGCTTGACCAGCTGCTGCATCCAACATTCGATCCCCGCATGAAGAGAGACCCCATAGCAAGAGGCCTTCCTGCGTCTCCTGGCGCCGCTTCCGGACAGATAGTGTTCAACGCCGAAGATGCCGAGGAGAGATCTGAGGCCAATGAGAAGGTCATTCTTGTGCGGATAGAGACCTCCCCCGAGGATATCGGTGGTATGAAGTCTGCCCAGGGCATTTTGACCTCCAGGGGAGGTATGACGAGCCATGCAGCCGTGGTTGCAAGAGGCATGGGTAAATGCTGTGTTTCCGGATGCGGGTCTCTGAGGATCGATTATGAGAGAAGGTGGGTGGATGTCGAGGGGACCATCCTGAAAGAGGGCGACTGGATATCACTTGACGGCTCGACGGGAGAGGTCATGCTGGGCAAGATCCCGACGATATCTCCAGGTATAGGAGGGGATTTCGCAAAGCTCATGTTCTGGGCCGATGGGATACGGAGGTTGGGAGTCCGAACGAATGCTGATACACCGGGGGATGCTGTCAAGGCAAGGGAGTTCGGTGCAGAAGGCATTGGATTGTGCAGGACCGAACATATGTTCTTCGAGGGAGACCGGATAAATGCAATGAGGGAGATGATACTGGCCAAAGATATTGAGGGGAGAAAGAAAGCGTTGAGCAAGCTTCTCCCCATGCAAAGGGACGATTTTATCGGTATATTCAGAGCCATGGTCGGATTCCCCGTCACCATAAGGCTGCTGGACCCACCGCTCCATGAGTTCCTCCCCCACGATGAGGAGTCTCGTTCCCAGATGGCCAGTGAACTGGGGATCTCCGTGGAAGAGGTCGCCTCCAGGACGGAGAAGCTCAAGGAATTCAATCCTATGCTCGGGCATAGAGGTTGCAGATTGGGCATCACCTATCCCGAGATCACGATGATGCAGGCTCGGGCCATTTTCGAAGCGGCAGTGCAAATGGTCAGGGAAGGGAAGGAGGTCAGACCCGAGATCATGGTGCCTCTCGTGGGAACCCTCAGGGAACTTGAACTGCAGAAAGATATAATAGACAAAACGGCCAGAGAGGTCATGGAGAGTTCCTCGTTGCATGTGGATTACCTTGTAGGGACCATGATAGAGGTCCCGCGGGCAGCCCTCGTAGCCGATGATATCGCAAGATCCGCCCAGTTCTTTTCCTTCGGTACCAATGACATGACCCAGATGACGTTCGGCTACTCAAGGGATGATTCCGGTTCTTTCCTGCCGGAATATGTCCAGAAAGGGATCCTTCAGGCAGATCCGTTCAAGGTACTGGACAGGACCGGCGTTGGTCAGCTTCTGGAGATCGGTACCAAGAGGGGAAGAGCTGTTAACCCCAGGTTAAAGGTCGGAATTTGCGGTGAACATGGGGGCGACCCCTCATCGATAGAATTCTGCAACATGGTGGGGCTTGATTACGTCAGCTGCTCTCCGTTCAGGGTCCCTATCGCCAGACTTGCTGCGGCACATGCGGAATTGAAGGAGCATTAGGTCGATACGCTATCATACCCATTCGATGATGGTATGCACATCCTTGCATTTGGAACATCGGATCCTGTTGGACATCCTGACATCGCAGTGGATGCACCTCTGGCTCCCTATAGGGGTCAGGTTCTGGCAGTTGGGGCATCTCACAAAGAAGTCCTCCGATGTATCACACCAGTAGAAATACCTTGGAGCGTCGCAGGTTGGACATTTTCTCATCTCCTTGTGGAGGGTTTCGCCGCATTGAGGGCAGATCACATCTGCGGTTTCACTTTTACTGTTCATGTATTCCTTGAACTCCCTGAAGGTGAGGTTCCTGATGAAGTTCTTCAGGAAACCTTCATCCGGGAGAGAGTCCAGATAGGGTACACGGAATCGGTCCTCTGGAAATGAGGTTATCAGTATGAAGCTCGTGATCACTATGAGTTCTGCGCACAGGTAAAGGACGAGGTAGACCGTCGGGTTTCCTATGGCCCCATCCGCCCATCTGATGAACCCTGCCATCGAAAAGATGCTTGGCATGTAGAATCCGAATATCACCAGGGTGGACCAGAGGCCTATGGGAGCGTATTCCCCTTCCAGAGCGATCAGGTCCCTCCTATCCTTGATGAAAAGTATCAGGAAAAGGCATCCGATGAAAGCCGCAACAAGTATTGTATATCCGAAGATCTGGATGAACCAGTTCCCCCATGATTCGGCAAACCTGAAAGCAAGCATTGAACCCCAGAATATCATGATATACTCCAATCCAAGCCATATGGCCAGGAAGAAGTACCTTTCGAGTAGCCTGTAGGATAACAGGACCCCCATCAATCCAAGGGCGAACCAGCCGAAGGAGAAGAGGATGCCGTCCCCCAACGAGAATAGCAGGGATAGGATGAAGAAGAATGCTATGGACCATTTGAGCTGATAGCGGCGGTCGAATTTCAGCCTAGTCATGTACCTTCCCAGAATGGGATAGAGACCGGCCATGCCGTTGGATGATTCGTGCCGTAGAAATATGTTTCGGTCCGCACATACCAGTATCCGGGATGAAGAGTTATATCCTATGACCAGATTATCCCCTCGATGGATGAAGATGGTGATGGTGGACCCTGTCAGCACATAGAATCGCACAAGGACCACTCCATCTGGGTGAAACCGGACATCAGTGAGAGGATGCACTCGCCTGCTCAGAAGAGGACCTATTGCAAGAAATGTGGAAAGATCAAATACATGGGGAGTGCAAGGGCAAAGAAGATGGGATTCTATGTGAACCTACTCAAGGAGATCCAGAGGAAGGCCGAGGTCCTCAACAGGAGAGGTATCACCAAACATCGGCTGACCCATGTCCAGGTCCGGCTTATACTGAAGGAACTGCAGGATGACGAGTTTTTCTCGGATGCCTTCTGCACCCATCAATATTCTCAATGGGATAGGTTCAAAGCGACCCTCCGGAAGTACTGCCCCCTACCCGAGGAGGCTATTGAGCCTGTTTATCGCGATTTCAAGGGTTGATGAGGCGTCAGGTTTTTATTTGAATTGATATCTTGAGGTAACAGGAGAAATGGTCATGGCCACGGAAGAAGCCCGGAAAACGCTGGAGAAGGCCAACGTACAGCTGGCCAGCGGTGAATTACAGAAGTCGTACAACACACTGAAGAAACTTGTCAAGGACGAACCCGATATTGCTGAAGCCCATTTCCTGATGGCGGAAGCTGCCGTCGGGATCCCCAAACTGACGGTCCAGGATATTGCATCCCACTACCAGAAGGCTTGCGATCTCGCCCCGGAGAACGCTCTATATCAGGCTTCCTTCGGGAATTTCTGCTTCGAGATGGGGATCCTGAAAAAAGGGGAGGAATGCTTCATAAAGGCCGCAGAGATAGACGAGGAGAACTCGGCCCTCTATCTTTCGGACCTGGCCACGTCATATTTCTTTTCAGCGAAGAACTTCAAGAACATGTACCCGACCATGAAGGATGATGACATCATGCAGAAATCCCTGAAGTACATCTTGATGGCCTTCAGTATCGATAAGGAGAAGGCCAAGAACCTCATTGACGGGATTGACTGAGTTTCTCGGGGGAAAACATATCTTAGGGGGTTTCCCTACGCATTGATGGTAACTCAAGGTGTGTGTCATGGCATACGATGGTGAAGTGACGACCGTATTCTCGTTCGGCCCACGAATGGATGATCTGAGAAGCCGAAGAAGAGCTGTGGGTGTCAGGTTCGAAAGGAAGGAGCTGGAGGAACTTGGGATCGCCATGTTATTTATAACCATCGCGTTCGCTGTGGTTTTTTCCAACAATCAGGTTCTTGGGAGAGATCACGATCTGTTCAGGTTCCTTGCGGTGCTTCCGGCATCGTTCATAGCCACCTTCACGGGTTTCGCCCTTCATGAACTGGGTCACAAGATATCGGCGAACCATTACGGCTACCCGGCAGCTTTCTCCTACAACAGGAGGTCGCTGATATTCTTGTCGATATTCTCTGTTTTGACCGGTTTCCTCCTGGTAGCCCCCGGAGCAGTTTATATCTATGGCAGGCCGAACCGAAAGGAGAACGGGGTGATATCGGCCGCAGGTCCCGTCACCAACCTTGTCATAGGTTATTCCTTCATGGGACTGTTCCTGTTCGTTTCACTGATGAGCGATCTCCTCGGGTCAGCAGCGTTCATTGTCGGTATGGTGAATCTCTTCATCGGTTCCTTCAACATGATCCCGATCATGCCCCTGGATGGATCGAAGATCTGGAAATGGAATAAATTCGTTTACTTACTGATGCTGGTCCTTCTGCTGTCCCCTGTGATCCTTCTGTATACTGGATTGATATGGTATCTGATCTGAAAGAGGTTAGCCATATGGTCATGGACCCCTACAATTACCGGAACGACTTCCCCCTGTGCCGGGAAGGGCAAAAGGAGAAGCTCATTTATTTCGACAACGCCTGCATGACGCTCAGGCCACAGCAGGTGATCGACAGGCTGGTCGAGTACTATACTTTCCATCCCGGGTGCGGCGGGAGGTCCCTTCATCGGATATCCTCATGGGTGACAGAAAATTATGAAGGGGCCAGGGACACTATTGCAGAGTTCTTGAAAGCCCCCGACCGAGATGGTGTGATCTTCACGAAGAACGCAACAGAGGCCATCAACCTGGTGTCGCATTCGTTCAGGTTCAACAGAGGTGACAGGGTCCTGGGAACCGACCATGAGCACAATTCAAATCTGGTTCCCTGGGTACAACTGATGAATAAAGGGGTTATCAGATACGAACCGGTCCCCTCCATGGATGACAATACCTTCGATATCGAGAAGTTCAAGGAAATGATACCCGGGACAAGGCTCGTTTCAATGGTCCACGTATCCAACCTTGACGGGACCAGGATACCGGAAAAAGAGATCGTGGAGATATCTCATGACAGCGGGGCCATTGTGATGCTGGACTGCGCACAGTCGGTTCCTCATCTGAAAATGGACATGAAAGGATTGGACCTGGACCTCATGGTCTTTTCAGGTCACAAGGCGATGGGGCCCACCGGAACAGGGGTTCTTGCGGGCAAACCGGAACTGATCAACGATCTGGACCCGTTCATCGTGGGAGGGGATACCGTCCATGAAACGGGGTATGACAGGGTTGAATTCTTGGACCCCCCCAAGAAATTCGAAGCTGGTCTGCAGCATTACTCGGGGTTCATAGCGCTGGGAACCGCACTGGAGTACCTTGAGCGCGTCGGAATGGATGACCTTCATGAACATGAGCTGATCCTCAACCGGTATGCGACCTCGAAGATGAAGGATATGGTCCGGATAATGGGGCCGTCACGACCTGAAGATAGGGGGGGAATACTGCCTTTCCAGGTCAGAGGGTTGAACCCTCACGATGTTGCCATGATGCTGGATGAGATCGCCGGCGTGGAGGTCCGTTCAGGAAAGCACTGTGTCCACTCATGGTTCAAAGGTAAGGGTGAGGACCCATCCGTAAGGGCTTCCTTTTACCTTTACAATACCAAACAAGAGGTGGATGTTCTCGTTGATACGCTCTCGACCATCATCGAGGATTTTACCTGAGAACCCGCAAAAGACTAATTATCAGGTTCGGGCCTTTACCAACAACGATATGGTGAGTTGAGATGTCCCTGGACGAGAGTAGCACGGTTTTCTATGGTTCGCTCTGCCAGTTGATAGAGGGGACCGAAAGGACCATGCGCTCGACAACTCACAGGTATGCCCCCCTCCACGATGACGCTATCAACTACGTTGAAGGGGCATTCTATTCCAACCTCATAAGATTGTATCAGCAGAACCTCAATGTCAAGTTCTTCAAGATGGTGAAGATGTCTAAAAATGACAGGAATGCATTGCTCGGGCTGTTGCATCCTTTCTTCAAGAACGCCACGGATACTTCCGAAAGCACATACAACAAGGGAGAGGTCGATTTCCACATGTATCAGGATTTTAGGAAGACAATTTATGATTTTGGTGATGACACATATTGGCTTCTTCTCGGTGTCGAAAGATATGCTGATCTGATCAAGTGTGAACACAGGATAATACAGTTCAAGAACGAGGTTGCATCTCTTGAAACCGGTCGATAGCACACATGGAACAGGATATTATTTATCATAGAAGGTACATATTTGTCCAATGGAAGCTATAGGGGATCTCACCTGGAGGGAGTATTATTCAAGAGAAAGGGTGGAGAGATCGGAATATATAGATGAAATGATAAGGAAATGGTGGAAAACCGAGGATGAGGAGGTCGAGGATATACTTTCATCCGGGGGTTTCCTTTCCTTCCCGCATACCCTACTCCGAACCTCCCTTGAACCGGTCATTAGAACGGTCAGGGCTATATACAGAACGGGTAAGAAAAGGGTCATTGCATTCGGGGTCATGCATGCTATCCAGGGATGGGACCCGAAAGAGGAGTTCTCCCTTGATACCTTCAAGTACGTTCTTGACAGGACCGCATCCATAATCGGCGGGGAGCGACCCGAGCTGGTGGAACTATTCCTGCCCCGCGGTCCCAGAGGTGACAAGGGAGATAAGGAGAGAATGCAGGAACAGATAGATGATTCGGCCTTCCTGGGTAAAATGATCTCCGATGATACCGCAGTGGTGCTGACCGGCGACCTCATGCATTACGGGGATTTCTACGAGAGAACAGGATATACTGACGGGAAAGATGATAAGCTGGAGAAGATGATCGAGAAAGGATTGGAACTCATCTTTTCTGTAAGGGACAAGGATCTGTATTTCCAGAATTCACGGTCATGCGGGAATGACCAGTGGGCTTCTGTAGTGGCGATCACAACTTTGATCCCTGACGATCTTGCATACAGGATCTTTTCGATGGAGTTCTCGGATTATTCACCCGTGTTCCAGACATCGCCCCCCTGCCTTGTCGCCTCGGTGATGTATGGTGCATGGCCACTGAAAAAGGGACCATGAAAGATCTCCGGGTGAAAATGGATCGTTGATCATTGGGACCGGGGTTCGGATCCCCAAGACCGGATATCCTATTTCCGGTAATACACAGAATACAAACAATAGGATATGGTGGACCGGTCGGGACCTTGAACCTGTCTAATCAACAGAGAGTATTTCAAGGTTCAAGGACCAGCCAAATAAGAAC
>JAFGLL010000112.1 GCA_016928095.1 Thermoplasmatota archaeon | reverse complement strand
GATCTTGCTGGCCTTTATCTTTTATGCTTGCTGATAGTTGAACTGAAAAGATAAAGAAGTCGCTATACCTCTAAGCCACAGTGGCAGCTTTTGGGGGTCGGTGATTTCCCATATTGTACTTAAACATTGCTGGAAACGATCTCGATCGCTCCTCCTTGCCACCCAAACTGGCTTTATCATCGTTAGTCCGAGGATCATCTATTCGGTGTATCCTGGAAGAAGCTGGACTGGTCCAGTTTCTTCTGTCTTACGGTTCCGATCACTATCAGGACCACACCGATCAATATCATCAGGAGCCCCCCGATCCCGCCGATGTATATCATACCGGTATATGTCCCCAGGGGTATCTCTTTCGTGATATAGAGGTCCCCGGTCCCGGCATACTCGAACCTGTACTCTCCCTCCTCCTCGACCTTGAACTCTCCCCACAGGGAAAGGTCCCCGAACTCCCCCTTATCCGATGATCTCTCCAGAGTGAAGGTGACGTTGCCCGGGGTCCTGATCCTCATCGGACCGGACACACTGTCCTTCATCCATATCTGGTGTGTACCCTTTCCGAGCTCTGCCGTTCCTCCGGAACTCGTGATGACATGCTCGTTCGAGGATGCGGGGTCGCTCGAGGACCTCAGGGAGATCCCGCCCCCGACAAGACCGATGCCCAGAACTATACCCGCAACCAGCAGAACGATGCCGATAATGGTCATCCGTTTCATGATACCTCCACCTTCATGGATATCTGTATCGGATTATAAAAATGATATCGTCCTCCATCTCATATCCATTTCTTCTTCTTGAAATAGAGGAACATGATGAAGGCCGATACGAGCATCAAACCCAGTGAAAAGGGGTAACCCCAGAACCAGTTCAGTTCGGGCATGTTGAGAGGGGATTCGTTGGGGTTGAAGTTCATCCCGTAAACACCTGCGATGAACGTGAGGGGGATGAAAACCGTCGCAATTATGGTGAGGACCTTCATTATCTCGTTCATACGATTGCTGATGCTGGACATGTACAATTCCAGCAGACCGGATACCATGTCGCGGTAGGTCTCGACGGCATCCATTACCCGGATGGTATGGTCGTACACGTCCCTGAGGTAGATCACCGTATCGGAGCTTATCAGCTCCCCTTCCTCCCTCTCCAGGGCATGGATCACATCCCTGAGGGGCCAGACGGACCTTCTCATCAGGATCAGCTCTCTCTTCATCTCGTGGATGGACCTCAACGACCTCTCCCGCGGGTCCTCGGAAAGCTCCCTCTCGATGTCCTCTATCCGGTCTCCGCCTGCCTCAAGGAGCGAGAAATAGTTATCCACGACAGCGTCTATCAGGGAGTAGGCTAGGTAATCCGCTTTCATCTTCCTTATACGTCCCTTGTTCTTTCTTATGCGGTCCCTGACGGGTTCGAAAACATCTCCCTTGTATTCCTGGAACGTCAACAGGTAGTCCTTGCACAGAAGGAGGCTCACCTGCTCGTTGTGGATATCCCTGCCGTCGGAATTGTAATAAAGCATCCTTATCACGACGAAAAGATAGTCATCGTAGACCTCGACCTTGGGGCGCTGGTCCGTATTGATGATATCTTCCATTACAAGGGGGTGGATGCCGATATGGTCCACGATCCTTCCCAGAAGCTCCACATCGTGGAGCCCGTTGATGTTGATCCATGTGACCCCTTCTTTGGATGCCCCTTGCAGGGTCTTGATGACATCCTTCACTTCCTTCTCGGTGACGTGTTCCCCATCGTACTCCATAAGATCTACTGTGACCGTTTCCGTCCTCTTCTCCCCGGTGAACACAAGCTCTCCCGGAGGACGGCCGATGTTCTTCGATTCCCCCTTGCTGAACAGCTTCAGGTTATGAACGAAAGAACCGTAAGGTCGAACCCCCGATCTCTTTTCTCCCTTCTTGAAGGACCCCATGTGACCCGTATGGAAAAGAGCTGTAAAAAACATTCCCCATCAGAAGGGGTTCACGATGGAGCCGAAGCCGACAAGGTTGACGATCTCCAGGAACACCGAAAGGGAGAAGAACGCTATCAGGCCCCACAACACCGAGAGAGGAAGGCCCGGCATGACGTTCTCCCTGTCAAGGAAGGAAAGGGTCTGCTTGAACCCTATAAGGACCGTCACCATCACCAGGATGGTGATGAGGACTGCAAGCAGTTCTCCCCAGCCAGAATTGTAGAACCCCATGAAAGGGACCTTCAGCATCATCCATTTGAAGGTGGCCGAGACCAGAACGGAGAAGAAGATGAAGTCCCCTATACCCAGTGAGAAGTGCTTTCCCTCATAGAGACCGTAGGAGGTGATGTCCTCTCCGACACCCACATCGATGAGCTTCTTCCTCTTGATCGTGGGGGAGGCCGGAGGCGATATGTGGGTCCTGGTCGATCCGGTGTCATTTTTTTGGATGCCCCCAGAGGAGGGGGCTGGAGCGGCCTCCGCACTCTTCCTTTCTTCCTTCCGGTGCTGGTCCGAGAGGTTCACCATCTCCTTGATGATCCCCCGTTTCGCCGCCCAGAGGTCCCAGATTGCCACGCCTGCAAGGAGGAAGATGACGACCCAGACGGGGAGAACGATCGCGAGGAAGGGGCCGAGAACTATACAGAAGGCTATCAGGGCGGGGTTCTTCCTCCTTGGGTCCAGGGACCTAAAAACCATATTGTATACAATGATCAGTCCCACTGCCGCCCCAAAGATCAATATCACACCGAAGAAGAGACCGTTCTCCTTGAAGTTGAGACCGAGAACATCATTGATGAACAACCTCATCAGGTATAGATAAAGCATGAAGGTGACGGATGAGCAGAGACCGATCGCAACAGCGAACATCATCTTCAGCGTCAGCTTCCTCCTTGTGCGGAAGAGGAAGAATATCCCGAAAGCAGCGGCCACAGCGATACCCAGCATTATGGATGTCGTGACCACACCCTTGATGATGGATTTGCGGCCCGTATCCTGCGTGATGTTCTGGACGTTGCCCTCTGAATCCATGTAGGTGATGTTCTCCTGTGCGTTGGGGATGGTGGAATCCAGGACGGAATCGGGTATCACATCTATGGTGGTCGTTGTGGATTCGGAGAACCCCGAAAAGAACCCCGATGAATCCACCACATCTTCCGCAAGCCTTCTTGCCTCCTTGAAGTCGGTCCACTGGGATATGGTCACTATGGGTATGGACAATACCAGAACGAGCACCACCGGCAGGTATCTGGTCCATTTTCCATGTTCCATACGATGTCCACCATCTTCCACCTTTAAGGCTTTTTTGATACGGTTCACTACATTGTGTCATATACAATGTTCCACCCATATGACAAAGGTAAAATAACACTGTCCTTCATCGCTCTGGACATGGCGAGCGTCTTCTTCGCCCTGATGCTGGGGACCATCATCGGGTTCATCCCGACATTCGGACTGCTCTATCTGATAACCATCAGGTACGAGAAGATGATAGAAGAGGAGGACACCATGAAGACGTTCGTGATCGGGATCTTCCTGGGCATACTTGTAACCCTTGGACACCTCTTCGTCATTTCTGGTCTCGACCCCGAGAGCACCGCACCATTCGTGATCAGCGCGTATCTTCTGGCCTTTGCAGAGGCCATGATATGGCACGTATACATCAGGAGGAAGAAGTTCAGGGACCGGCCTGACAGGCCTTTCCTTATGCTGTCGCTTTCCCTGGGAATATCCGGGCTGTTCCTCATTTTCACATCGGGACAGCTCTTTGTGCAGTTCGATGCCACGTCCGAACAGCTCCTTGGCTTCTTCATTTTTGCCGTGGCCATATCGACCATGAGGGCGGGCATGGCCCTTCTCCTGTCACGCGGTGAGGTGAAGGGAAGAACGACCCTTCCGTTGGCCCTCGTGACGCTGATCTTCGGGACCTTCAACATCTTCTCACTGATATACCTGGGATACGGGTTCCTCTGGACCTTCACACTCTTCCTTGTTCCGGCGGGAATAATAGCCTTCGGAGTCTTCTATCCGGACCTGGCCAAGATAAGGAAGAGCTCTCAATGAGATATTACACCCGTCACCAGGGCGATCTTTCTTGCAGCCTTCTCCTCGATCCCGGTCCCGAGTATGGTATACCTCTCCGGACGGATCCTGTGGGCCTGGAGGAGTGCGGAGATCACCTCATCGTCCTTGACACCGAGCTCTTCTGCATTGATCGGAGCCCCGAGGATGGAAAGAGCGTCCCTTATCCTTTTCCAGTCGCCACCGTGGAGGTACATCATCATGATCGTACCCACGCCGGCCTCCTCGCCGTGGAGGGCGGGTCTCTCCGCAACAAGATCGAGCGAATGGGCGAACATGTGCTCCGACCCGCTTGCGGGTCTCGAGGACCCCGCGATGGACATGGCCACTGACGAACTGACAAGCGCTTTCACAACTATACGGACCGACTCTTCGAGACCCGGTCTGATCTCGGCGGCCCTCTCCAGAACGAGCTTTGCCGTCATCTCCGATAGCGCCGCTGCATAGTCGGAATAGGTCACACCCTTCAATCTGTGAGCGAGCCTCCAATCGAGGACCGCCGTGTAATTCGAGATGATGTCCGCGGACCCCGAAGCCAGAAGTCTGTAGGGAGACCCTGCTATTATACTGAGGTCCGCTATCACCCCCAGGGGAGCAACGGCCTTTATTGACCTCTTCCTGCCGTCCATCTCTATGGATGATCTGGAGGATGCTATGCCGTCATGGGAAGCGGCCGTGGGGACGGAGATGAAGTCAAGACCTCTGATGGTTGCCACGTACTTCGCCACGTCTATGGGTCTTCCTCCTCCGACCCCGAGGATGAAATATTTCCCGTGCTCCTCAACGTACTCGTTCACGATCTCCACCGAACGGTCGGTGGCCCCTTCTATCCTGATGATGTCGGTCTCGTATCCGGAGTCTGAGAGTGATGCCTCGACGGCCTTCCCTGCGATCTCCTCTGTGATCGGATCGCAGACGATCAGACCTCTGCCGGAAAGATGGAACCGGTTCCTGCAGACGTTACCGACCTCGAGGATGGCACCTCGCTTTATCAGTATTCCCCGCGGGAGTTCCATGAAGGGGAACACACTGAAATCATCATTTTGATCCATCATTACCGCACCTGATAAAGAACGGTCAGCGTTTAATCCTTTCGCAGATGAATTGATACCGCATAGGTTTGGTCCTGTGAAACATTTATATCCGGGCAGTTTCATTGAACGCTCGATAATCGATGTTCCCTGCCGCACACCGGATTTTCGATGGAGATAAGTTTGACCTTTCCATGATGATATCCGGAGAGGGAGTATCTTCAACAGGGACCATGAACGCTTTTGAGAATGCATTCGGAAGCGGGGTTCCATCCGTGACCTCGAGGACATACCCCCTGACCTGTCAAAGATCATTCTCACAGGCAGCTTTCCTGGTTCGGAGCATTTCAACGAGAGAGATCGTTTACGATCTTGAACCAAAACCGAATTCGGAGGTCTGAGCCGAAGTGTCCCTGTTCCAGCCCTTTGACGATATCCT
>JAFGLL010000008.1 GCA_016928095.1 Thermoplasmatota archaeon | reverse complement strand
CTCCTGGCCCTACTCAACGACGCTCCGATAATGACCATAGCTTATGATAACGTGAGATCGTCCCCGAAACCGGAAAGATGGAACATACACGAGATCCTGGGGATCTCGACGTTCCTCGGGATGATCGGTGTGATGGTCTCCTTCACGGTCCTTTTCATTGGAAGGGATATCTTCAAGCTCACCCCTGAAGTACTCCAGTCATTCATCTATCTGAAACTGTCCGTCAACGGTCACATGACGGTTTTCGTCACCAGGACCAAGGGTCATTTCTGGACATCCAGACCGGCCAAGCCACTTTTGATTGCCATAGTGGTAACCCAGTTGATCGCGACCTTGATCACGGTCTACGGGATCTTCCTCCCTGCGATGGGATGGCCACTTGCACTTTTTATATGGGGTCAGGCGATCGCGGTCTTCCTGATAACGGATCAGCTCAAGGTGATGATGTACAAGGTCCTCAACCATACGGGGATCAGATTCAGCAGAACAACGAACAAGGAGGTATCATGAAATGAAGGAATATGAAAATATCCTGGTACCAGTGGACGGATCGGACCTTTCCAAGAAAGCTCTTGAAAAAGCCCTGTCCCTGGCAAAAGAGTTCGGCAGCCGCATAACCATACTGCATGTGAACGAGAACGTGCCTGCATCCTGGGGATTCCCCGGGATGGAGGGGATCGAGATCCCCGAAGAGATGATCAAACAGCAGGCCGAGGAAAACGCCGAGAACCTGCTCGATGATTACAGGGAGATATCGAAGAAGGCGGGTATGGAGGCCCATACCGACATTGTCTATGGAGATCCCGCGAACGAGATAATCGAAGCATCCAGGGATTTCGATCTCATAGTAATGGGAACACACGGTAAAGGTGGATTGCTGCACCTATTGATCGGAGGAACGGCAGAGAAAGTGGTCAGGCATGCCTGCTGCCCCGTGTTTCTCATCAGGGACAGGATCATGCACTGCAAGTGATGGAGCAAACCTTTAATTCTCATCATCCGGACGGAAAACCAAATACCCGGGTGATGATTCCATTTGATCATGGATGATCGGGAGTGATAGTATCAGCGAGAAGAAGATGGGATTGGTCGAGGCTGTTTCGATAGGTGTCGGAACGATGATAGGCGCAAGCATTTTCACGGTATTCGGGGTCGGCGTGAAGATCGCCGGACCGAACCTTCCGATAGCCTTCATGATCTCCTCGTTCCTTGCCTTCGTGGTGGCCTATTCTTACTCAAAATTGAGTGCAAGGATCGTATCCAACGCGGGTCCCATAGAATACATGATCAAAGGTCTTGGTGACAACATCGGAACAGGGGCAATGAGCATTCTCATACTCCTGAGCTACATTGTGTCGATCTCCCTTTTCCTCAAGGGTTTCGCCGGTTATTTCCTTCCGTTCGTCGGGATAAAAACCAATTTCTTCTCGATGGCACTAACGGAATCGGTAGTGATATCGGTCTTCATAGTTCTCAACTTCTTCGGCTCAAAGGTAGTGGGGAGAAGCGAGCTTTTCATAGTGGGAGGAAAGGTGCTTGTTCTGGGTCTTCTGATAACCGCCGGTATCTGGTTCGTGGATCCCGGCAGGGTCCAGCCGGTGGTCTCTGGTAATTACTCGACAGGTGTGTTCTTCGCAGCATCGGTCTTCTTCCTGTCCTACATGGGCTTTGGTCTGATCACGAATGCATCTGAGAACATCAAGGACCCGAAGAAGAATGTTCCTCGTGCGATCTTCCTCAGCATTGCCATAGTAACGGTCATTTACATTCTCGTGTCGGTTGTAGTTATAGGCAACCTGCCCCTGAACGAGATAATCTCAGCAAAGGAGAATGCACTTGCAGAAGCTGCAAGGCCGTCCCTTGGAGGGTTCGGTTTCATTATACTGTCGATAGGGGCCCTTTTTTCGATATCCTCCGCTCTGAACGCGACACTTTACGGCGGTGCTAACATCTCGTATACACTTGCGAAGGAAGGGGAACTACCCGAGTTCTTTGAGAGGAAGGTCTGGTTCAGGTCAACTGAGGGACTCTTCATCGTGGGTTCCCTCGGTCTTCTGCTAGCGATCTTCCTGAACATCGAGAGTATCGCATCCGTTACAAGTGCTATCTTCATGTCGATCTATATCTTTGTCCTCCTGTCCCATTACAGGTTGGTGGACCGGGTAGGTGGGAAGAAATGGATCATTATATTCGGTCTCGTGGTGATATCCGCAACCTTCGTTGTCCTCATGTACAACCAGTTCACACAGAACCCGATGGTCTTCTTCTCCATAATCCTGATGTTCCTGCTCTCCTTGCTACTTGAGGGTATCTACCGTAAATTAACGAAAAGAGGTTTTCCGCTTCTCGCCCGCGGGCTGGAGGAATTGAAAGAGAAGATCGAACGATGACCGATACCTTCCCTTTCGCCCATCCCTCCTAAATACATTATATAATGCAATTTCCCCTGTTGGCTTCATTGAAAAGATCTCATGATGGAAGTGACAGGATGCCAGGGGAACAGGACGAAGTCAATGAGGTGCTTGGATCGATCAAGGATCTACAATTGGTCTACATGGCAACGATCGACGGGAAGATCCCCAGGGTACGGCCGTTGACCATGGTCAGGTTCGGTTCCGAGCATTACATTCTCACCGGGGCCAACGATGCAAAGATGAGACAGCTCTCCGAGAACGACAACGTCGAGGTCTGCATGGACGTCGAGGACGGGAAGGGGACAGGATATATACGCATCGAGGGGAAGATGGAGATCGTCAAGGACCGGAAGCTCAAGGGGGATGTGGCAATGAGCACCAGCTATTTCTCGGAATACTGGTCGACCCCCGAGGACCCCGCATATGCCCTACTTCATTTCAAGATGAAGAACCTGGAGTTCCTTGGACCAGGGGAAATTTATTCAAGGAAGTCCAAGCTGTAATAACGATCCCAAGCAACATTATAGGCACCATGGAACATTATCGCATTGAGGCATTCACATGCAGGGAAA
The DNA here is from genome assembly GCA_016928095.1 of Thermoplasmatota archaeon. Lineage (GTDB taxonomy): Archaea > Thermoplasmatota > Penumbrarchaeia > Penumbrarchaeales > Penumbrarchaeaceae > JAFGLL01. The sequence goes on along the minus strand of JAFGLL010000008.1, from coordinate 4,455 downwards.
AGGACATCTTGAAGTGATCGACATCGACAAGATGGTCGAGAAGACGCCTGAGAAATGGATCAACTTCACCCTCTCGGAGGTCAACGACTCACTCATCCGGATGGGTATCTTCGAAGGTGAGTTCCACTGGCACCATCATGACAAAGAGGACGAGTTCTTCTACGTTGTGAGCGGGAAGCTCCTCCTTGACATCGAGGATCGGACCATCGAACTTCTACCCCATCAAGGGTTTACGGTACCCCGGGGGGTCGAGCACAGGACGAGAGCGGAGGAGAAGACTGTCGTTCTCATGGTCGAGGGTAATACGGTCAAGCCAAGGGGAGACTGAGACCTGAGGAACGGTTCAGGGAAAGACCATTGTTTCTCCGCGTACCACTGTTGTTCCATTGTGTTTAAATAAATTCCACAACAATAGATGTCCCATGTTACAGAGGAGAGTTCTCATCATCGTGGCGATACTCGCGGTGGCGATCATCGTCATGGCCTCCGTCATAAGCATTGCCGTACTGACAGGCGAAAGGAAAAGGGCTGACGATACGGGATCGACACCGGAGGGAGGCCTTGAGATCACAGAGGCCAATAATCGGTTCGGTTTCGATATCTTCAAGGAGGTATGGAAAGAAGATGAGAACACCTTCATTTCTCCATGGAGCATCTTCACAGCTCTCTCGATGACATATGAGGGGGCAAGGGAAACGACCGCCGAGGAGATGGAGGATGTACTCTACCTTCCGGAGAACGCATCCTACAGACATTCATCCTTCGCAAGGGTCCACAACGAGATCAACGATATGGATGGTAACTGCGAGATCCATACGGCAAATGCGATCTGGCCCCAGGAAGGATATCCCTTCCTCGAGGAATACATCGACCTCATCGAGACCTATTATGCCTCCTCGGTCGAGAACCTCGATTTCAAGACGGACCCCGATGGGTCCAGAGAGATCATCAACGACTGGGTCGAGGAGCAGACCAATGACCGGATAAAGGACCTCTTACCGCCGAACTCGATCGATGAACTTACCAGGATGGTACTCACGAATGCCATCTATTTCAAAGGGGACTGGCTCAGCCAGTTCGACCCGGCGGACACAAGGGACACCCCCTTCTATGTGAACGGCAACGAGGAGCACGACGTTCCCACCATGACCTTTGACGGTGAAGTGGAGCTGAATTACTACGAGGACGAAAACCTCCAGGCCCTTGAGCTCCCTTACTCCGGAGAGGAGCTTTCGATGCTCCTGCTCCTACCCAGGGAGAACGACGGGTTGAACGATCTCGTGAACGGTCTTTCCATCGACCTCCTGGACGATGTCAATGACGGGCTTTCCGAGGAGAAGGTTTCCGTTAATCTTCCGAAGTTCAGGCTCGAGACCGATTATGATCTCGTTCCCCCGCTTTCCGACCTTGGCATGCCCGATGCATTTGACGGAGGGGCCGATTTCTCGGGAATGGACGGTACGGGAGGCCTCTTCATATCCGGTGTATATCACAAGGCCTTTGTCGAGGTCAATGAGGAAGGCACCGAGGCTGCAGCGGCGACCGCGGTGGTAATGACACTGTCCATGAATGGTCCGAGACATATCTACTTCACGGCCGACCACCCGTTCCTCTTCATCATCCAGCAGAGGCAAACTGGCAACATCCTTTTCATGGGCAGCCTGTCGGACCCCAGATGAACTTGTTATGGGCTATCACTATACGAAAGGCATTGGACCTAAGATCAGATCACAGCGGATAATGGGTTGGACCACTGATCGAACTCCAAATATAGAATGGGAGGGCACGGGTCATATGGAAGGAACTGGGGGTGACATCCACGCCCTCCTCTTGTGAGCGTGAAAGGCCGGTGGAGCAGGAATGCACCAGGATCCTGCGCGATCAGGCCAGCTTCAACCACGATACGCTGGCAACCCTATCTCATATCTTCTGGGTTCCCTTCAGCTCGACCCGACCTTCGATCATCCTGAAAGCGTTAACAAGTGACATTTCGAGAGCCACTCTCAACGCAATTATCTGGTCATCTGTGAATTGAGGGGATGACTGCCTCAATCCACGTTCATATTCCGCTCCAAGGTTCTCAATATCCTTTCTGTCGAACATTCAATATCTCCACTCTCGGTCCATCATCTTCACTTCAATGTTCACGCGATCGGGTGGTAGGTCAGGTCCAACAAGGATAGTTCATCGGTCAATTTGACCTTTACGATACACGGGACGGCCTTCAATTTCCTTGCAAGGTATTTCATCCTCGACTTTCCGTCCCTGCTGAGCCCTTTGGGGCTCCCAGAAGATACAGCAGGTTCGACATGTACCAAAAAGCAATGCTGCTCCTTGGCGGCAAGGAAGTTCGGCAACCCGGTCTCCTTGCCTATCCTGTCAGCTACCATCCAACCATCTTTTCTCATGTGTTGTTTTACTGCCCTTGTTGCCGCCGTTCTAATCGTTTTTTCCTGATCCATAATGGTTTTTTCTCCTATTTTGGTATTATTCTGTTCATGAGACTCATTCATATTAATAATTTTTGTAAACATGTTTTTATATAATAACTATTTTTTGAGGATTTTTTTCAATTCTTTTCATATGGGATGGATTTTATGTTTTTCAAACAATTCCATTTTTATTGTCCGGAATGAATTCACCCCTTTTCAGACCACATGTCCTGCATACGATCGTATATTTCCCATTCTTTAGCCACTTCTTCACCAGGTTTTTTCTTCCGCATCTAGGACATAATGCTTCAATACTTTCCATTATATCGACCTTTTCTCTTTTTCTCATAAACATTCACTCGTTCATGGCGTTCTCCATGTATGTCATATGTAGTAATTTTTTACATTCATTATGTTATTATGTTCTTTCTTTTTAATAATACTTTCCCTTTATATGTATTTCCGTATGGTCAATGCGAGGGCTCATTTTTAATATAACTATCTCCGGCGAGGCAGAACACAGGGCATAATTCCATAAAAAAGGGAAATATCCACATGTTTTCCATTAATAATCAAATATTTTCGAATATTAATAAAATAATGGTTTCGATGTTGCGAAATATATTTATAAAATAACCCTATAGGAAATATGAACCTGAGGAAAAAACATGTTATCGAAAAATGAAAAACTGAGTTCAGCAGGAAGGAATGCCGTCAAGAAGAGCCTTATCGAAGATGGTTGGATGGTACTGTTCGAGAACAATAACACCGAATATCCCGCCGATATAAAGGCCATGAAGGGGGCCGACAAGATCCTTGTCCACATCATGGTCAACTCCGAAAGTGGGGGGATGGATGAGTCCGTCATAGACAAACTCGACTCATTGAAGGAAATGGCGGAAAAGAGCAACTCATTTGCGTTCAAGGTAAATGTCGAGATCGACCAGAACGAGACATTGAAGGACATCAGGTTCTCTCAACTGGTATGAGATCACACAGGAGGATGCGATCCAACGATGGACCCCTTTATGGAACAGACAGTGGGGAGAACCCCTCTCATCAGAGCCGAAAAGCTTGAAAAGGAATTGGATATCGGGCGGATCTTCTTCAAGCTCGAAGGGAACAACCCCTCCGGTCATCGGGAGGACCGGCTGGCATATCTTATAATAAGGGATGCTCTCTCACGCGGAAAGAGGACGATATCACTCGGAACCTACGGCACGGTGGGGGGCTCCCTCTCTCATCTGTCCCGGCATTTCGACGTTAATTGTATCTTCTTCATACCGAACAGATCAAGAACACTGAGAAAAGACCTCATGGATTCGGATAACGTGCAGATCATCGAGCATGGAGGAACGCTTGAGGATTGCATCGCCGAGAGCCGGAGGATGGCAAGGAGCAATGGATGGTACGATGCAAATCCCGGTCTCGCGAACAACATGATGAACATGTATGCATTTTCCTACATAGCCAAGGAGATAAATGATCAGCTCGGAGGTGAAGTGGATGATATATTCTGTCAAACCTCCAGTGGTTCCTCGATATCCGGTCTTCATCTGGGTTACAAACAGATCTGGATAGATGAGGGGGTCGAGACCCTGCCGAGAATATTCGCGGTGAGTACCTCCCACGGAAATGCATTGATCGAATCCTTTAAAAGGGGAAAAAGGTCCATAGCGGTTCTTGAAGAGGGGCAGGTCCGGGAGTCCAAATGGAACCGGAACGTCATCAACAGGGAATGCTACAACGGACAGGATGCCTTGAATGCCATCTACGACACAGGTTCCAAAGCGATAGGTATCTCCGATGAGGAACTACTGAGGTATTCGAAGCAGTTCAGAAAGGTCGAGAGGGTCAAGTTCACTCTCTCCAATTTCTATCCCATCGCAGCACTCATCAAGGAAGCCGAGGAAGGATCACTTGAGGGGAAAGACCATGTGGTCATCCTCAACGACGGCAGGGTAAATATTCAGTTGAGATCGCTCGAAAAAGACCGTCTGGGAATTGGATACGATGAGTTCCT
>JAFGLL010000111.1 GCA_016928095.1 Thermoplasmatota archaeon | reverse complement strand
CGTTCGATGGCCCTCATGGAGGTGATCTCCACCTTCGCCCTTGTTATCGCAATAGCTCCGGTCATCGGGGGAACCGTGAACGCATCGATCGTGATGGTGTTCAACCTGTGTTACTTCGTTGTGCTCAACCGTTTCCTGTGGGGAACGGGACTCGTTCCAAGGGTATGACCTAAAGGTTCCGATCGTCCCTGTTGTATTTGAGTTCAGGAAGGAGCGCTGCGGTCGCTTCCTGGACGGTTGAGAGGTCCAATCCGATGCCCAGGGAACGGGCAAGGTCTGCAAGCATCTCCCAGTTCTGCTTGCGGATCGAGAGAGCCCTTCCCATTTTGCATAGCCGTCTGTCCGTTGTGACCACGGTTCCTTCGTTCTCGTAGTTCACGCTTCTCGGAAGGACCAGGTCCGCATCATGATACGGTTCGATCGTAGCCTGCATCGCTAGGAACCTGCATGTGCCGGGCCTCTTGAAATCTTCCGGGGGATAACCCACCATGAAGATGCTCTTCCTCCCGAGTTCCTCAAGCTCTTTGATCGTGATCCTTGGTATCTCAAGGTCAGAGATACCCTGGCTGTTCGACCCCCTCTTGAGGACAATGAGCTGAACATCGGTGATCTGCTTGAAGAGAGCGATCCTCCTTGCCTCCTCCTTGGTGCTCATCCCGAATATTATGACACCGTTCTCCGTGGACAGGGTCCTTGCCATCCGGGAGAGCTCATCATAACTGCTGCCGGAGAGGTCCTCGATGTCCTCCTGAGATAGCATCGAGAGCTTTTTAAGGATCTCCTGTTCCGAATAGCTTACCAGATCATAGGCATGGCCCGAGATCAACTGTTCCCTTGCTGCGGTGGCGATCAGACCCTCGAGGAAACCGGGGCCGGTATTTTTGAAGACCTTTGCACCCTTGATCCGATGGGGTTTACCGCCGACGACCATAACGGACTTTCCTTTAAGGGCTGCATCCCTGACCTTGACCCCTACGACCGAGAAGCGGTTGACCAGGTCCGTGTTGTAGATCATGATCTGATCCTGTTTCTCGATCTCGTCGAATGTGATGGTGCTCCCGGAATTTCCGAGGACCGGATAGAGTCCGTCGCAGGTCTCGTGGTCGTCAACAATGAGATAGATCTCCCCTCCGAGCCTTCTTACGATCTCCCTTGCGATGTAGGCCTCCTCGTTGGTACATGTGGGCCTGAGGATGATCGTGGGGGTTTCCTTGACCTTTACGGCCATCAGTGTGATGGCCTCTTCCCATGATGTCTCCTTGAAGCCCTCCTCGGCCTTTATCAGGGGGAGATGGAACCTACCCGGATCGTTCATCCAGGTGAAATCGAACCTGCCCGTTTCGCACATATGGACATCGTTCCAGAGATTTGACCTCGGGGTTACCCTGTAGAACCTGTCGTTCACTGTTTCGATATCTATCATGCAGCCAACGGAGCATCTCGTGCACACTGAAGGAGTAGTCCTTGCAGGGAACGGCCCCGGTTTTACCAGCGGTATCTTCTCGGTGAGAGCCCCCACGGGACAGACCGAAACACAATCTCCGCAGGAGATGCAGTCGGTCTCGACAAGTGGCCTGTTCAGGGTCGGTGCGACCATGGTGTCGAAGCCCCTTGCAGCGAAGCCGTAAACGGAGATCCCCCGGTATCTGTCGCATATCTCCACGCATTTCCCGCATTTGACGCATTTATTTGGCTCCCTCAGGATGTACGGGTGGCTGTCGTCCACCTTGTGATCGTGGGTGGCACCCTGGAAACGTCTTGGGTCGGCCTGGTGATCGTTCATGTAGAGCTTCAGCTTGCACTCGTAGACATCCTGGCAGCCGCAGGACATGCACCTGCTGGCCTCACTGACCGCTTCCTTGGTCGTGAACCCCAGGTCCACCTCCCTGAAGTTGGTCCTTCTGACCTTGGGCGGGAGGTATTTTGGCTCGATCCGCTCGACACGTTCCACATCCACGAAGAGGGATTCATCCACGTTTCTCCTGGTGGACACGATGTCCATTATGTTGGGGAAAGCCTCATCGTTCAGCATGCAGATGATCGCCTCGGATGCCTTTCTTCCCATATAGACCGCATCAACTACCAGGGACGGACCCTTTACAAGGTCTCCTCCGGCGAAAACCTTGGACCTGTTGGTCTTGTAAATGGGCATCTGGATCTTCACCGTACCCCATTTTGTCTGGTCCACCTTCTCCTCGGATATTATCCCTTTTTCGATGTCCTGTCCTATGGCCTTGATGACCGCATCCGCCTCGAGGAGGAACTCGCTGCCCTCTATTGGTTTCGGCCTTCTCCTCCCGGATTCGTCCGGCTCCCCGAGTTCCATCTTGATGCATCTTATACCCTTCAGTTCGGAGCCTTCCAATGCTATGCCTACCGGAGCGGTGAGGAATATGAATTCCACCCCCTCCTCGGCCGCTTCCTCTATCTCGTAGGCCTCCGCAGGCATCTCTGCCTTGGTCCTCCGGTAGAGTATCGTGGTCTTCGAACCCATCCGGAGTGCGGTCCTCGCAGCATCGATGGCGGTATTACCTCCTCCGACCACAACTACCCTCTCACCCAGCCTTGAGGGTTTGCCCAGAGCCACTTCCCTGAGGAGATCGATCCCTCCGATAATGGACGGATGGTCCTCTCCCTCGAGCTGCAGACCTTTGGACTTCCAGGCTCCTATGGACAGGAACACCGCATCGTATTCCTTTTCCAGTTCATCCAGGGAGAAATCCCTTCCGAGCCTGTGATTGGTCTTTACATTGATCCCCATGCTTATTATGGCGTCGATCTCCTTCTGCAGGACCGCCTTTGGAAGCCTGTATTCGGGAATACCGTACCTGAGCATTCCACCCAGGGAGGGCATCTGCTCAAAGATCGTGATGGCATGTCCTTCCTGCCTGAGATAATAGGCGCAGGAGAGTCCGGCAGGACCCCCGCCGACGATCGCGATCTTGTTCCCCGTCTCGTTCTTCACTTCCGGCAGGAAGGGGCCGTATTCAAGGTCCCAGTCAGCAACGAACCTTTTAAGGTTCCTGATGGAGACGGGTCTATCAACATAATTGCGTCTGCAATCCGCTTCACAGGGATGCGGGCAAACCCTGCCAAGGGTTGCAGGAAGTGGTATCCGTTTCCTGAGTATCTCGATGGAGGTCCTGAAGTCGCTGTTGGCGATGGCATTGACGTATCCCTGGACATCGGCATGTGCCGGGCATTTCCAGTGGCACGGGGGTTTGCAGTCGGCGTTATGGTCGGAAAGGAGCAGCTCCAGCCCTGTCTTTCTGGCATTGAAGATCTTCTCGTTCTCGACCTTGATTATCAGGCCCTCTCTGACCTTGGTCCCGCATGCGGGGGCGAACCGTGGAGCACCCTGGATCTCCACAAGACAGATGAAGCAAGAGGTGAACGGCCTTTCGCGGTGCTTGTCCCTGCAGAGAGTGGGTATCTCGAATCCAGCCTTGTGGCACGCTTCGAGCACGGTGATGTCCCTCGGCACCCTGTATTTCCTGTTGTTGATACTGATCTCTACGGTCATCTACATCACCCCGTCCCAACCGCATCGAATGGGCAGACCTCTCTACACGAACCGCATTTTATACAGCGGTCCTGAACGATCACATGCTTCACACCCGGTTTTCCCTCGATCGCCTCGCTCGGGCATGCCTTCTTGCACAGACCGCATGCCCTGCACACTTCCTCGTCAATGACAAATGTAGTGAGCTCCTTGCAGACACCGGCGGGGCATTTCTTGTCCACGATATGAGCATGATACTCGTTCTCGAAGTATCTCAGCGTCGTAAGGACCGGGTTGGGCGCCCCCTGACCAAGCCCGCAAAGGGAGGATGCCCTGATCAGTTCAGCCAGCTCCTTTAGTTCATCGATATCCGTTTCCTTTCCCTGGCCTTTTGTGATCCTTTCCAGAACCTCGAGCATTCTGAGGGTCCCTATACGGCAGAAGGTACATTTGCCGCAGGATTCATTCTGGGTGAAACCAAGAAAATACCTTGCCACCTCGACCATGCAGGTGTTCTCATCCATCACCACCATTCCGCCGCTCCCCATGATGGCACCGGTAGCAGTTATCGATTCGTAATCCACGGGAGTGTCGAGAAGCTGTGTGGGGATGCATCCACCGGAGGGACCCCCTAGCTGAACAGCCTTGAACCTCCTGTCCTTGGGTATTCCGCCGCCGATCTCGAATATGATCTTTCGAAGAGGTGTTCCCATGGGAACCTCCACGAGTCCCCCTCGATTTATCTTGCCGGCCAGCGAAAAGACCTTGGTCCCCCTGGATGACTTGATACCGAACTTCTGGAACTCCCTGGCCCCATTGAGGATTATCCAGGGGATATTTGCATAGGTCTCAACATTGTTGTTGTTGGTGGGTTTGCCCCAGAGACCAGCTTCAGCCGGGAAGGGCGGCCTGATCCTTGGCATCCCTCTCTCTCCCTCAATGCTTGCGATGAGGGCGGTCTCTTCCCCGCAAACGAATGCACCGGCTCCCTCCTTCAGTGTTATATCGAATGAGAACTCGGTACCCATGATATTCTTACCGATGAATCCCCTTTCCCTTGCCTGCCCAATGGCGATCTTCAGTCTCCTTATTGCCAGCGGGTACTCTGCACGACAGTAGATGTAACCCTCGCTGGCACCGATCGTGTTTGCTGCGATCATCATCCCCTCAAGAACGGAGTGTGGGTCGCCCTCAAGCAGGTTTCTGTCCATGAAGGCACCGGGGTCCCCTTCATCGGCGTTGCATATGATGAATTTCCGGTCCCCGGCCGCTTTCTTACAAAAGCTCCATTTCAATCCCGTGGGAAAACCGGCCCCTCCCCTCCCCCTCAAACCCGAATCCATGATCTCCTTGACGACCATATCCGGATCCATCTCCTTGAGAACCTTTTCAAGGGCCTGGTATCCCTGTTTTTCGAGGTAGGCATCGAGGCTTTCCGGGTCGATAATTCCTGTGTTTCTCAGGGCGATCCTCTGCTGATGTTCAAAGATCGGTCTATCCGGTACCTCTCCTCCGGTGGACAGCTCTCCCACGGTCCACTCATAGATCGGAGCCCCGCCGAGAACATGCTCATCATATATCCTCTCCATCTTTTTTCCGTCCACCTTTCTATAGGTCCACTGGCCCTGTTCGTTGATGATCTGTACGATGGGTTCATCGAAGCATATGCCTATGCAACCGGTCTTTTGAAGTTCCACCCTCCTCGACCCCTTCTTCATCCTCTTTTCGACGACAGCAAGGACATCCTTTGCTCCTGCAGCGATCCCGCAGGATGCATATCCTATCCTGATCAGGGTCTTGCTCATTTACCCGCCCCCCTTTCTGTAGGTCATAATGATCTCCTTCATCTTCTCGATGGTGAGGTTACCGTACGTAACATCATCGATCATCATAACGGGGGCCAGGGAGCAGCACCCTAGGCAGGCAACGATTTCCAGCGTGAAAAGACCATCATTGGATGATTCGGGATCCTTCAGATCGAGATGGTCCTTGATCGAGGAAAGAAGTGTCTGGGAACCCCTTACATGGCAAGCTGTCCCGTCGCAGGCCTTGATAATATGCTTTCCAACCGGTCGAAGGCGGAACTGCGAGTAGAACGTTGCCACGCCATAAGACACGCTTGAAGGTATGCCCAGTTCATCTTCTATTATTGAAAAGGTCTCCGGTGGGAGATAGCCGTAGACATTCTGTATCGCCTGGAGCACCGGGATGGTGACCCCCCGATCTCCTTTGAAGGGAGCGACGATCTCCCTGATATCTTTAGCCTTGGGTTTCATTTCCATCGCCTTTCAGTACCGGTATTCTACCTTAAAGCCATCTGAGTAAGGGGATTACCTACATAAATATGACCTGGATGGCCTTGCGAAGGCCCCCCATCTGTATGTCTTCAATGATAATACATTATGACAATATTAATGGGCCATATATTGCCATATGTGACGATAACGACCCTCCATGCAAAAATAT
>JAFGLL010000110.1 GCA_016928095.1 Thermoplasmatota archaeon | reverse complement strand
TCATCATCCTGCTCATAGTACTGGTCGCAAGAAGAGGAAAAGAGCCCGTAGAGGAATGATCATCATCGGGAACACCTGACATCCATGATGCCGAAGATCACAGGCATCGGAACGGACCGGTGGGTATCCAGGAGGGGGCACTGTGATGATGATGACAAATCCCCGAGCGATGAGGATAATGGGGATGTTCCTCCGGACGACGTTAAAGTTCTTCCTTTGATAGCCATACCATTAGTGATCTTGTTGCTTAACCGGTTGTATCATTTTGGGGGCGCACTCCAAGATCCTGTCGGGGATCCATCCCTCCTTCTCGGCAGCGGCCCACAGAGTGTTTATAATGGTGAAGGGCGAGGGTCCTACAGTGGAGATCCGTGATCTCATCACATTTTATTGTTTCGGCGATCTAAGGGGTTGCAGGTGGAACCTGCGATCCCACAGGTCCTGATCCGACGGAGGGTTTTACAGCGTTTGGCGGAACTTGCTGCACGCCAGTGGTCTGTTCCCCTTCAATTTTTCCTTCCACTGTTCCCTCTTTTTCCTCATTTACTGCTTCTTGCTCGACCGGTCCCTTACCCTTTCCGAGAAAGAAGTAACCCAGAACCGCTGCAATGATCAATATAACAATGACCAGCAGGATGATCAGCAGTATCCAGAAGTGACCCGATCCATTATCTTCCTTCTCGATCGGTTCCACTTCCTTTGTGATGACCTTGTGCTCCCTTGACCCGTGTCCGATCGTATCGAAGCAGTAAAGGACCTTCCCGTTCTCGGAACGAATGTGAACGGAGGAGGCGAAGAGATTGAAATCATCGTTTTGGACACCAGCCGCCAGGAGATCGTCCATGGAGATGTTCCAGACAATACTATCCCCCACGATCTCATATTCAAAGGGACAGTCAACCCCCAACGAGAGACAGAGAAGGCCCTCCCGCAGTTCGTAGCACCTCTCTTCCCCCGGTGATGTGAAAGGGTTGCTGTAAAAGTTCAGCAGGGACTGGTTGAACTCCGGCTCCGAGAAGGTGGACCTGACAAGGTATACTCTGATCATCGACCATTCCCCTTCTCCGAGACCCTGCGGGACAAGGCTGTTCAGGACTGGAGGTTGCGAAAGGGACAGCTCGATGAAGACGGTCTCCTCCTCATCCCAGGATCTCAAGCCTGTGAGGTTGATCCATCCCGTATCCCGGTTCGATGCATTCTCACCATTACCGTACATATCCACGATATCGAGCAGAACCGGAGATGAAGAGCCGTCGTATTCCTTCGATACCTCTACCGAACTGTAAGCAGGAGGGTTATTGTATATCTCTATGTTGAACCTGCCAATGACCGTTTGTGAATCCAGACCATCCGCAACGCATTCGAGAATGTAATTTCCAGTTTCGTTCAGGGATATCGTTGTGTTCGCACCGGTCGCTACGGTGGACCCCGCTATTAACCATTCCACCAGCAGGTATTGCTCCTCTGTATCGCTGTCCCAGACCTCTGCCTCCAATCGGATCGGTTCTCCTACCAGGAACCTTGCACCGGGATCAGGGTAGATAATCCTGCCAGCAGGCGGGTCCTTACACGGGATCATCACTACCTGTATCTCGAATGAGGTGTTCTCCTCACCATCGGTCACATTTACCGTGACAGGGCCGTCACCCGTGAAATTCTCAGCGGGAATGAAGAACAAAGTTCCCGCAGTCCCGTTGATCTCCAATTGGAGGTCCAGGTCGGTGGAATAGTTATATGACAGTACATCAAGGTCCAGGTCATAGACGATATCTTTAAGGTTCCTCTCCCAGAGCGCAGGAGAATCCTCCACAAGCTCGATGTTTAGGTTGTAGTCGTCTGCCACCCTCGGCGGGTCATTCATTATCACGAAAGATGTTACAAATGCATCGGATTCGTCTTGTCCATCAAAGGAGTGAACTTTACAGGAGACCTCGTCCAGCTTGTTGAAATATTCTTCCTCAAGGGTCTGGACATCAGTGTAATACACACCACTCCGTCTTTCTTCAACGATCTCGGCCCCGTTGACAAAGAACGAATAGTTGTAAGTCAGAGACTCTCCCTCGACATCCTCGCTTCTGGTCTTAATGCTTGCAGTGATGTACAAGAAACCTTTGGGTATGAGCGGACCAAGCTCAACTTCAGGAACTGTAGGCTTGTTGTTCAGGACCTGGACATCCGAAGGGAGATATTCCGTCAACTCCGCGCCTAATCGGTCCCGGATCTCGAGTTTAAAGGAATAGTTACCTATCGTTGCGTTCGCAGGGGGGAGGAATTCTAGGACCCAAATATCTTCAATATAATCGTAATGCATGTCAGTGATGAGATCGCTCACCCATCTGTCTCCGAAAGGTTCCTTGTATTCGATCACTACCGTTAATTCATCCCCGTCATCGTTTTCATCGGATACATTAACATAGAAATGGACCGGTCTTGTCCTGAGAACGGATGTCTCGTAATGGAGGTCCCTTACGACAGGGTCCGTGTTCGTGTACCATGTGAGTCCTACAGAACAAAGCCTGACGATGTTTCCTTCACTACTGCTCAGCCATGACCTTATCTTTATCGTCGGATACTCCAATGGGTCCAATTTGGATAGGTCTATCTTCCAATCTGTCATGTTGTGGAACCCGGGAATGGACCTTCCAGTATCGGAGTCAACAAGGTCAATGATCACGAAAGTATTGTCATATACTATCTTATCTACGAAAAGTTCTTCCCAGTAATGGTTTGCAGGTATAGTGATCTTCCTGGATATACAATACCCATTCTCCTGTCCCGGGGTTAAGGTGATATTATTGTTATAGATCCTGCATCCGGACAGCGTCCCTATGAGGTCGGTCGTAAGGAACGTATCCCTCCAACCCTTCTTCGAGACCCAGTCAAGGCTGTATCCATTCCAACCAAGATCGGTGAAGGAGTCCCAATTGAATATTCCTTTGATCCTCATTTTTTGGATCCCCTTTTCATTGAGGAGTTGCAGGTCGACATTGGTGAAATATCGGTCCCAGGAGAGACCCGTGATGATATGACCAGTTCCATCTATCAGCTCGTAGCTCATATGGGAATCTGTACTCCATGATGTATAATCGAGAGCCAGGGTCTGCCATTCCATACCAGTGGGAAGCTCGATCAAGGGAGTTATAGCATGGAGATCATCAGAGGTGTCAAGGATCTTTATATTGTCATAAAAGGTCTGGACATTTGATGTGACTCTTTTCTGGACCATGAGCTCTATCCTTTGGATGGACTGGAAATTTCCAAATAACGGTAGATTCTCAACATAGGAGACACGAGAATCAAAGAAACCCCGGTAATAAGATATGTTCGCTTTCTGGGTAATGCAGTCCACCTCTATTATGTATGAATACCACTGAGAAGAGGAGGCCTGTGTCGATATCCGGACCATCTGCCCGTTGTATGCATATGCATCGGTATCCTTTATTCCGACGGAAAGCGCAGTATCATAATCGGTGGTGTTCGTGGTATTGGTTCCGATGAACGATACTCTTGTCGCCCACAGGTCTTGCACATCGACCAGAGTGGACAGGATGTAGAAGCTCATAACGATCTTTTTCAGGTCCATCAATCCTGACAGGACGGTGAAGGGTTGTTCAGTGTTCGATGTTGTCTGTTTCAAGGTATTCGGTGTTTCAGCGTTGTATGGGTGGTTACCCGCAACGGTAAAAGCTCCAACGTTGTTGACGTCATGAAGGGTCCAATTATTGGTTGCGATCATGTTCGATCCATCTGAAAGCAGTTCGGCATCCTCATTGAACGTCAGATCCGGTTCTATACGGTCCTTTTCATCGTTGAAGTGGCTGTTGCTCAAAGATCCGATGTCATTCACATCAAGGAAATCAATATGCCTTTCCTTTCCGGAGAGATCAAGTGTGGGATCATAAGAGCCTTCCCTTGTTGGTACCTTGACAGGGTCTTTGGCATCAGTAGAAAAGGAGATAGGTCCTATCATCGATCCAGCCATTATCACTAATGCAAAAAGCATTCCTGATATAACCTGAAAATTTAGCATCTGCCTCATGGAAAGCCCCCCATACTCCTATGGACTATTATATGAACCATCCACTAATACATATATTTTTTCGTAACTACTCAGTCTTCTGAAGTTACAGACATCGTCTTTTCAGATAACAGTTGACGAGCAAAGTCCATATAAATCTCGCCTTTCTTCCTCAAACTCTTCTTCATACTAATTAAAACACATCGGGAATTTACACCTTCCATAGACCTCCTACCATAGCTGTTCTTCCTCACAACCACCATCGGACGGATAGCTCGCTCAGCATCATTGTTATACCACTCCACACCATCATGCTCAAGAAAAGTGAACAGCTCGTCCCAATACCTCTCAAGACGCTTCGCAATACGTTTACAGTCTGCCAACGAATACGTCTGACTGTAGATCTTTCTCAACCTGTCACGAAGACGTTGGACACGTCTTTCCTTGACTTTCGGATCGGAGACCCGTTCATGGATACGTATCGCATCACTGACCAATTGTTTCACCTCCTTCTTGAAAGATCTGAACCCATCATCCAGCTCCATCTTCCTGGACTCGACCTTCTTGAACTCTCTCAACAAATGGACCGGAAATTTCTGCTTCAAACCTGGAACCTACAATATCACCCTCTGGGTTCTCGACAATGAAGGGAACAATGCCACCGACCAGGTTCTGATAACCGTCATCGACACGACGGACCCGGTGGCG
>JAFGLL010000007.1 GCA_016928095.1 Thermoplasmatota archaeon | reverse complement strand
GAGGACGAATTGCAGGAGATCACCGGTTCGAACAACGAGCTGTGGGGATACTGGGACCTTGAGGGTATCAATATCACGGAACCCGATCTGCCCCTGGAGTTCAACGGAACGATACCCACGATATTTACAGATGAGGACGAACCGTTGGATGATGCCCTGGAACTTGATAATTATATCTGGGACCCGGACGGCCATGGACTTGCGTTCGATCTCTCTCCCCCGTCATACAGCTCTCAATGGGTCACTGTCCACAACGGAAGCATCTTCTCATTCCGTCCCTCACCGCACTTCGGTGCCAACTGGTCCGGCACCCTCATTTTCGATGGAACCGCATGGGGTCCCGGGAAGGACGGTGTCTGGGAAACGGAGGATGATATCGAAACGTACCACTTCGATGTGGTGTTGGAGGTCAGGCCCGTCAATGACGCGCCATCGATAGACGCCATCGTTGTGAACGAAACCCGTCATTTGCCCGGCGAGAACGGGTTCGTATTCGAACTTCAGGCCGGGGAGCCCTTCATGGGCAAGGTCGAATGGTCCGACGTTGACGGCGACGAAGCATACATCGGACTGGAAGGACCGAGCTACGGCCTAGTTCTTCAGGGCGGGATGCTGATCATGAAGTCCTACCATGATGTCGACCTCATAGCCACTTTCCTGAACATAACCGACAACAACGGATCCGCTCTTCAACGAGTTACCTTGACGGTCCATATCAGAATACCTCCCGAACCGGCTTTCCTGGGTCTCTCCTTCGACGGTGAGAACCTCTCCATACCCTTTGACGGTGAGAAGGTAGAGATCACCATTACCGAACGTGAGGAGGTCACGGTCCACTTCATGTTCCGGAACGCCCCGGAAGCTTACGTCATCGATCTGGGCGACCCGGGCAGTGCATCCCCCATCATCGATCTGCACGGCAGGTCAGCGGTTATCACCGGCATTGAGGTCAAGAACGCCTCGGAGGTGTTCGAGATAGATCTGGGATGGGTACTGGGCCCCGATTGGGACGGTTGGGCTGTATTCGAACTCGTTCTGACGGTTCTGAACGTGAACAGACCTCCGACAGGTCTGGGCATCCAGACCGAGGGCCCTTTTTACGTGAACGAGGAGATATTGTTCACGGTCACGGAAGCAGAAGATCCTGACGGTGATGAGCTGACCTATTCCATTGAATGGGGCGACGGAAGCGTAACCGGGATCTGGACGCCCGGGGATGAGCTGAAGCACACATTCAATTCAAAAGGAACTTTCCTGGTCGCCATAACCGTGGAGGACGTTTTTGGTTCCACCCAGACAAGAAGTATATCCATCGATGTGGTGGAAAGAGGGGTCCTCGACGATGATGATGAGGAAGATGACACGAAAGAAAAGAGGTCCCAAGGACTCTTCCTGGTATTGATCGTGCTTGCATTGGTCTTTGTGCTCGTCCTCATTATAACCGCGATATTGCTTTTCAGGAGCTCCAGGGAGGAGGATGAAGGAGAAATGGATGAGCCTGATGATCGGGACCCGCTTGTGGAGACCATGTATAATGCAATTGAGGAATAGGGCTCACTTCAACCGTGAGAGAATACTACTCAAGGATCCTCCATGATCGCACCTTTGGGCCCGTTGTATGTTGGATATTGAATAAATTACCTCTGTGAATGGCGAACGATCCCGTGTAAAAGGCGGGCTGTTCCCCGACCATCCACTGATAGTTTTTTATACCAAAGAGTCCAATGTGCCAGAAGGGATGCACGATGCACGCACACGAATTCCATAGCATAGCGGTTAGCAGGCCTTCCGGAAGGCCGGGTAAGGAAGAGCTCAGGTCTAAATTGAGGAGCAAGATATCGGAGATCCCTCTCACCAGGATCGATGATCGGGTCAAGGTCCACCTGGACCTCAAGAGGATCACATCGCTGGAGATCGACGGTCTCGATACCACATCATCTCACAGGAAGAGACCTGACATCGACGAGATCATAGCGGAGATGGAAGCCGAGATAGAGAGGATGGGTTGAAACTATCTTCAAATGTAATAACGGTCCACATTCTCGTCCATTTCGGTCCTTTTCCGTTTCTTCCATGATCGGCGGTGACCTTCCGGATCAGGTCTGGTGAAATAGGTCACGATCCTGTCGACCATGATATCCTCGGGGCGGTCAGTGGTCTCCGAGGTTTCCTCCGAACATTCGATCATGCGGGTTCTAACCATGGTTTATTAGACTATTTTTGCGTATTTATAACCATTGTGGTCCACTGTTCTAACAATGGGTGCACATGTGTATTTCGAGGGGATCGATATCAGATCATGATGGTCCTATGTCCATTCTGGCCGCTTTTCTTGCGAGAGGGACGCAAGGAACCTATTATTAGATAAGCCGGGGCTACCTGTTTTTATGGTTGCCAATATCGCCCTGAGATATCCGGGAGAATGGTTCGACCTGATGATCGCACTGGTCATGGGGACCGTTCTGTTGCTGTTCCTGGGGTTCGTCACAGGGGGATTCTGCTGTCTCTGGGGTCTCATCGGTATCATCGTCATGCTTCTGATGGTGGCGGTAGCCAACAGCCACCTCAAGGAGACGAGCGTTCGGGTCGGTGATGAGACCGCCCCGGTCATACATTCACTGTGCATGGAAGCTTCGAAAAAGCTTGGCATGGAGATGCCTGAGGTATATCTCGACGCGAGCCCCGAGGTCAATGCATATACCCGGGGGCTCGTAACGCCTGTTGTGGTCCTCCACCAGGGGCTCCTCGACAAGATGGACCAGGGCGAGCTCAGGTTCGTCATCGGCCACGAGTTCGGCCATATCAAGCTCTACCACTTTGCGATCAGGACGATGTTCGAACCCCGTTTGCTAAGGGTGCCTCTCATCGTCTATCTTCCGCTCATGGTATACAGGCTTCTGTTCCTCAACGGAAGGATGTCCAGGTCCATGGAGCACTCCGCCGACAGGGCAGGACTTCATGCCTGTGAGGACATCAACTCGGCAGTCTCGTGCATGATAAAGCTGAGGACCGGGAAGAAGGAGGTCGACAGAAAGACGGTTGCGAAGGCCGTAGCGGGAAAGTTCGAGATCGACGAGGAGGAAGGGTTCCTTTCCGAGCTGCTTTCGACCCATCCGGAACTCGCGGACCGCATAAGGGAGCTTGTGGAGTATTCCGGGAACGTGAGGATCGGCCGGCCTGAACGGGGATGAACATCCCGAACGAGGGTCCGATATCCGTTCATCATCTTCACCACCGGGAATGTTTTTATCCCTCCGGTCCCAATGCCTACCCGGAAGGTTCCATGAGGTCAAGGTTCTCAAACTTGGGGCTTATACTTTCGTTGCTGCTTGTACCAGGTATGGTGCTTTTCCCGGAGGGGGAAGAAAGCAAGCCCGAAACCTGGGTGATCGACCCGGATACCACTTTCTCCATAGCCGTCTTCCCGGACACCCAGATATATCCCTTGTACTATCCTGATACCTTCATCAACATGACCGAATGGGTGGTGGAGCACAGGGACGAGTACAACATCAAGTTCGTCCTGCATGAGGGAGATATCACGAACAACAATAACCACCCACAGTGGTACCACGCTTCATCGGCCATGCACATTCTGAACGGAAGCGTTCCCTACACTCTGAACCCGGGGAACCACGACCTCGGACCCGACGGAACCACCACCAACCGCGACACCTACCTGAACGACTATTTCCCTTCCGGACCCATCGAGAACTGGACCTCCTGGGGCGGGGCCTTCGAGGAGGGGCACCAGGAGAATACGTACCATCTCTTCTCGGCAGGTGGTCGTGACTGGATGGTCCTCGCTCTCGAGTTCGCCCCCAGGGACGCGGTCCTTGAATGGGCCAATGGTGTGATAGAAGCTTATCCCGACAGACTTGTCCTCATGGTCACCCATAACTACATGGTAGGGGACATGAGGATGACGACCCTTGGCGGTGATTACGGTATCGAGAGCAGTCCGGACGGGGCCGCTACAGGAGAGGATATATGGCAAGGCCTGGTCAAGCTTCATCGGAACATCATGTGCGTGTTCTCAGGACATGTTCTGTATGAATGGGGATGGCTCGTCAGCAGGGGGGTGAACGGGAACCCGGTATACCAGATGGAGGCCAACTTCCAGATGAACGCCGGGGGCGGCGAAGGGTTCTTCAGGCTGTTGACCTTCAACACGGAGACGGAAACGGTCCATGTCGAGACATACTCACCGCTTCTGGACCTGGTGAAGGACGTTCCCGAGCATCAGTTCAGCTTCGGGTTCAACGCGTTCGACCACGTGAACGATCGTCCAGTGATAATGAACCCTCTCGAGGCCATTTACCTGCTCGAGGACCAGGAAGCGGGATATATCGACCTGGACGGTGATCTGAGACCGGACACCGGACTGTTCTTCGATGCGAACGTCCCCCGGGGGGACGAGCTGAAGTTCGATATCTGGAAGGATGGCGACTGGACCTGGATGGCTCCGGGGAGCCCTCTAAAGTACGGTGATATCGGTTTGACGATGATGGCGAACGGTACATTGATGATCGAGGCCGCAGAGAACTGGTTCGGGACCCTGGACCTGAAGATCAGGGCCAGGGATAAGCGTGAAAGCGAGGTGAACACAACGGTAAGATTGGAGGTCCTTCCCGTGAACGATCCTCCTCTCCTGCTACCCCCGGATATGTGGGCGTACGATGATCAAAAGCCTGTTATCAAGGGGGATATCATTACCTGTTCGGAGGACCAGGAATTGCATTTTTGGGTGAAGGGGGAGGATGTCGTGGAACCGCAGGACACGCTGGTCTACCACCTGTTCACCGATGAGATCGAACTGTTCACATTCGATAATGTTACGGGGGAGTTCAGCTTCCTGCCACTGAACGAGCATGTGGGGAACCATATCCTCACCTTGGGGGTCCATGATGGAGGGGACATTGGTACCAGAGAGGTCCTGATCAAGGTCATGAACACCAATGATAGACCCCGTATCATCACGGAAACCATGAACGCATCCCTCGAGAACGAGAGGTATACATTTTGGTTCAGGGCGGTCGACGAGGACCCGACCGATGATGTTCTCACCTGGGATATGATAACGGATGCACCATTCCTTGATCTGGACAGGAGAACTGGGATCGTAACGGGAACCCCGGGAGACAAGGATGTGGGATATTACAACCTGACAATGGCCGTGAGTGATGGGAACGAAGGAGAGGATCTCAGGGAATATGTCCTGGAAGTCCTGAACACGAACGATCGACCCTGCATATCGAGGTCGCCATGGACGCTTTTCATGGACGAGGATACCGTGATCTATTACAACCTGTCCGGATGGTTCGAGGACATCGACAATGATGTGATCCTGTATGAGATACAGGTGGAATTGCACATCGAGGCCGAAGTGATGGATAACGATACCATCCGGATCGAACCTGCACAGAATTGGGCCGGATCCACGAGCATCAATGTTTCGGCCTCGGACGGAAGCGAGAGCGTGACGGATGAGCTCAGGATCGTCGTGGAGAACGTCAACGATCCTCCTGTAAACCCGGGGTACAGGATCGATCGGGAAAATAGAACCGAGAATGGCAAGATCTACAATATCGTGGGTTGGGCCGTCGACCCTGATAAGGATGATGAGCTTGTTGTTGAATGGTTCTCCAACATCACCGGGAAGCTTGGCAGCGGGCAAGAAGCAGAGCTGTTACTGGCATCCGGACATCATCTGATCACCATGAAGGTCACGGACAGAGCGGGGGAATGGGTCCAGATCAACTTCGACCTGGTCGTTGCACCTCTCAACGATACGGGAGATGATGAGCATGACTTGGAAGGATCCTCGTCGGTGCCATGGTTGGTGATCCTGATAACCGTAATGATTCTCGTTATCGCAGCCATCGTTGTCGTATCAGCATCGATATACCATATCAGGAGGTCAGAAGAGGGTTCCACATCAGGGGACCCACCCTCTCCCGGGGATGATCCCCCTGCTGGATGAGATCGAGAGGTATTCTTCGAACCTGTAAGGCGGGGGAAGGGATCATTCCTCTTCCAAGCCTTCCCTGTCCCTGCGTCTTCCGGCAAGGACGACCGCCAGGACCACAAGGCCTGCTACCAATATCATCAGGACCAGGCCTGACAAGCATATCACAACCCATGGAAAATCATCGGTCACAGTGGTCGGTCCTCTCGGGTCCTTGGCAGATCCGGCGAACTGAGGTGCAAGGTCGGGTCCGTCCTCCCTGTCCGAGAAGTGATAATGGTACGTCTCCCCTCTCTCGAAATTCTCCGACAGGATGTTCACCCCGTAATCCCCGGGAGCCGATCCCTGAAGGATGAAGGACCCCACCCCTTCGATGACAATATATACGGTCAATCCGTCGGGGCCTTTGGCTCTCACCTTCCAATCGCCCCCGGACAGCACGGTGACGGTCGCCTCGGTAAGTTTCCATTCAACCTCGACCGCGGGGCCCTCGGGGGTTGTGAATGTCCCGGAGAACCCCGGCGCCCTGTCATCGCCGTTGAAGCGGTCCGTGAAGAAATATTCGTATGTGGTCTCCGGATCGAAATGTGTCTCGTCAAGCTCCAGGTCATAGCCACCTCCACCCCCTTCCGTCAATCTGAAGTAATTCACGTCGTAAATGCATATCCAGATGGATAGGTTGGTCGGAGCGTTGACAGAGACCGAAAGGTTCATTCCATGAAGCTCTACATCGGCTGAGAATATCATCCAGGGGTCCGTCACGTTACCGGTGGTGAACTCCCATGAGTACGGAGCTTTCCCCCAGAGGGGCCAGCCGACGGAGGAGACGGCCCCCAGGCCAACAGTGACCGTGTAGGTCGTGTTAGGTTCGAGATCATCGTGATGGACCGTTATCACATTCCCCCATTCGTCCCAGCTGAAGGAGAGGTTCCGGACCCCTGGAGAGAAGAAGATGGAGCTCTCAACGGTCGTTCTGTTCATGACCGTCGAGAACGTTACCATCACCGGTTCGTCCATGTAAACCCCTGTGCCATTAGGGGACCGATGGGTGATGTTCACATATCCTGGTGATACGTATTCGACATAGGTCAGAAGAGGGTCCACCTGCGTGATATGGCTGGAGACCACAAGGTCCTCTATGGTCCTCTCCAGATATCCCGACCGTATGCCCTCCAGTGGCATGAGTGACCCCGGAGGAGAGACCCTCAGGTCGTAGGTGCCGTAATCCACCATCATGAACTCGAACCACCCGGTTTCATTTGCCGTAGCAGAATATGCCACGGACCCGTCATCGAGCAGTTCCACCACGGCCCGGGGGATCCCGGAAGCATAAGGACCCGCAGAGCCGTGAACGGTTCCGAGGACGTCCCCCCGTATGCGGTCGTTGAGATACAGCATGCCGAACCAGTCCACCCATCCGTCCACCACGATATCGTTCACCCTGTAATTGTCGTAGAGCTCCGATATCCCGATGACAATGCTGTATGTACCTGCAGGGACAGTGAACGAGAAGTTCCCTCCGCTGTCCGATATGGACCATCCGAACAGGCTCTCGTTCGGTTCAACCACCAATGTGACATTGATCCCTCCGATGGGAGAGCCTTGACCATTAACGGTTGTTCCGTATATCCGACACATGGGCACGAGTCTGAGTTCCAGTCCATCGATGCCCTCTTCCGGCAGCACCACATCCATCATGCCGGAAAGAGGTTCGTTGAAGAACCTCAGCCGGTAGGTGCTGGGCCATAGCTGTAAGCTGAAGGCCCCTGTCCCATCGACAACCAGATCGTATCCGGCCATCCCCGGATGATCGATATCCGTGATGTTGATCTCGCCCGGAATGGGCTCTCCCTCCTCGTTCATCAGCGTACCGTTGAGCCACGCCATCGAGCCGGGGAGCGGGTCCAGGAGGATGTCGTGGATCGTCCCGGACCTGACAGGCCCCAGGGAATACTCCTCCCTGTAGGCGAAGTAACCGCTCCGGTCCACTTCGAGCATCACGGTATCGATGCCGTAGGTCCTGTAAAAACCGTCAGCGGTGCTCATTCTCCATAGCTTCATGTAATCGATACCATCGGTGTAACGTTCCTCCATCATCATAGCCCTGGACGGCTCTGTCGATTGCGGTTTCACCGAATGCGCCATGATATTCTGGTTCCTGATAGGCGCCATTGTCTCGGCGTCACGTATGAAACCGGTGATGGCGGTCGGTGCAGGCCTTTCGTATACGGTGACATCACCGAGATAAGGTACACCGGTATGCGCCCTCAGGACGGTCCACTGCATTGCCCAAGGGTTAGATCGACCGTTCAGGAGATACATCTCGGTTTGCACGGCCACGTCGCTTCCGGACATTGCAGTGAACTCGATCTTTCCCTCTTGGTCAGAAACAAATTCCATGGAATAGGAATCCCTGCTGCTGAAGCTACCAGCGACATACAGGGCCGCGTCCGGTACGGGCTGGCCATCTTCATCCTTGACGATAAGGTAATAGTGGTCCGCCCATGTTTTCTCCGTATCGTAACGCTTCGTCATGCGCATCGTGATATCGTTCTGTCCTTCCGGCGTGAAGGTGAGATCGTTGAGCACAGCTGTCGCCATATTGATCTGCGCGGAGATGGTGCTGTAGGTCATCTGGGATACCAGGTCCAACGACAATTTCCCGTCATCTCCGGCCGTCTCCGAAAAATACACGTATATATCCTCATAATACCCCCAACCCTGGACATTAGCTCGGGGAACAGGGAGGCCGGTGACATCATCCACCAGGGTGAGATTGACATTTATTATCGGTGGTAGGATGGTTTCCTCGATCTTGGGGATGGTGACATTGATTCTGTATGGTCCGGGACCGGTCGTATCCACGTTCACCGTAAAGCCAGGATGGTCGATCGGGGCGATATTGACAGGGTGAACACTATCCGAGGGGAGGTGGATAAGGACCTTGCCGAGGGGATCGGTGGTGAACATGGGATTTGTCCTATAGTTCCAGAGGTCCTCACATCCCATGATATCGAAATGGACATCGGCCCCGGCAGCGGGTCCGGTAGAGTTCCATACCTTAAGCTCCACAGGGACCATGAACGAGGTGTCCATGGGTATCTCGATATCCTCTCCCGTGTCGTTGATGACATGGCTGGAATGGAGATAGACATCCATATCGGGGTATAGGTCCAGAGCGGTGAACCTCAATTCCATCTCGCCCATCGAGGTCGAGAGATCGAACCATCCGTCCGGGTCCTGGGTGGAGACATTATTGTCATACTGATCGAGGTCATTCTCCTCGGCATACGATGAGATGGACAGATATCCCGTGATCGGGTCTCCCGTCTGGACGTCGATGTACCTGATCCTTGTCTGGTGTTCTCCGATGAAATCCCTAAAAGCGTAAAGGTCGACCTCGTACGTGTGGACATCCTCCTTCAGGTATAACACCCGAACAAGGGGCCTGAACCCAGCAAGCGTGTACACCTGGATGAAGACATTGAACCTTGTCCCGTTGGGAACGTATGCCTTGTACCTGCCCTGGGCGTCCGTGTTCACCACCTGATAGTGGTTGTAGTAAAGGTCCGTCTGCATGCTGATGGTTACCTGGGCATTCTCGATGGGTTCGTTCATCCCGCCGTCCCGGAGGACGCCCGTGATAAGATTGTAAGGTTCCTCAGGCGGTGGCAGGGTAATGTTCCTGTAAACGAACTCATCGGGGTCGATGAACAGATATTCAGTGTAAAAGATCCTGTAGGATAGGTCGCGAATCCGGAGTATTCCCGCCCCCAGGTAATTAAAGGTAAGGTTCAGAGCAGCCTTCCCACCGCTGTCGATGCTGGAGTACCGTTCGTTGTAATCGAAGATGGTCGTCCAGTAAGCCCTGTGGCCTTCCGCGGGGGTTCCGTTCGTAAAGGATACGTTGAGAATGATGTAGGAATTGTGATAGAAAGGTAATTCCACAGCGTCAACGTCTCCGGTCCCCCCAGGGAAGGAGAATAAGGCTCCAAACATGAGCAATACCACGATCACGTTCCCGGTCCTGTTCAGTTCCATACGATCACTCCTGATATGACCTTTGTCATATCCAGCGACCATCTATTAAAGAATTGGGCAGGATACAAGAAAAAGTTGCCTTGTTGTACCATCTTTTCTTTACCAGGTGAAACCTGTTCCCACAAGGACCCCCAAGGCGAGTAACAATATGAGCATTCCAAGGAAGGCAAGACCCAGGTCGATGGAGTTCATTATCACCCCGGCGATAGCCATCCCCTTTCCTTCAACAGCCCCGGTCCTTTTGTATTTGACCAGTGATACGCTCCCCAGGACCAGACCGGTTATGGAGAGCATGAAGGAGATGCAGCAGAACCCCGAAAAGAGAATACCCAGGAAAGCTGTCCCCAGACTGCATATCCCAATTATCATGGAGGCAGCCCCCATTCCCTTCGCTCCCTTGTCGTAGGTATTCGTCCCCGTATCGAAGGGAGAAGAGGATAAAGCATCCTCGCGTCCATCCCGGTCTTCCGAACCGGATGTGTCATGGCCCGGTTCATATACGGGAGGGCTTGCTGCGTATCTGGGAGGTGGGGTATGCATAGGAACATCACGTTCTGCGAGGCTTTCCATTATCTCTTGGTCTCTTTCGTGACCTTGATCCGTTCCCGGAGACTGTCCTGGGGTCCGTTCTTCTTCCATGATCATACCCCTGTACCGAAATTACTTCCTGGAGTTAAATATGTTGTATGGGACCCCCCCGTATTGTCCGCTCGTTCTCTTCCGAATGTCAAAGAACCGTTCCAATCTGTATTTATGACCTCTGATAGATGTTCGTATTACAGCAAACAGGGAGCATGTGCCCGATATCATGCGATAAAAAGCATTATATCCCCGTTTGCTAGATGATAACACAGGAGGATGTCGAAGTGACCGAAAGTAAGTTCAATGCCCGATTAACGATACTGATCGTGTTCATCTCCGCGCTGGCAATGATCAGTCTCATCTTCGGTGGTATCCTCATCTACGAGAACCTGATATACAAGGAGCCGAAGAAGGGTGCTGTACTGGAAGTGGAGGAGGTCTATTTCGATTACGATGGATATTTCTCCGAAGAATACCACATATCCGTCAAGGCATTCATATCCAACGTTGGGGACGAGGACTGCGATATGAGGATCAGGGCCTTCGCTGTCGATGAGAGGTCGAACCTGGCCATGGACGATGCGGAGACGGTCTCCGAGGTCGTCAAGGCCGATTCCACCATCGAGACCTCCTTCGAGATGACCGTCATATACAACGGGACCTTCACGGTTGAGCTTATCATTTTCAAGGACGACCTGATCACGGTGAAAGGTTACGGGAAGATCAGCCTTTCCGACCGCAGGATCGGTGGGAAGGATTATCTGGACACGGTGACCGATGAGCCATCGGAAGAAAAGAATGGAGGCAACATACCGTTCCCGACCATCGGTGCGATCATCATATGCATCCTGTCGGTTGCGCTTGCAGGTGCCGGATATGGTAAGAGGAGGTGCCGCAAATGAAGTTCGACAGAAGGGATATCATCCTGGTCTCTGCAGCGGTCCTGCTCCTGGTCATAACGATCGTCCTTGGATATTTCGTGTTCAAGGTGGAGGAGAAGAAGGAGTCCGACCTGATAGTGGAGGATGTCCAGTTCATCATGAGAGGGGCGGACTCCGAGAGGTCAAGGATAGAGATCGCGGTCTTCATATCCAATGTCGGCAACAAGGATGTTGGCAACCTGAAGATCAGGGCGTTCACCGTCGAGACCGGCAGCAATCTTGCCATGGACGATTCCAGCACGACCCTGACCGATGTGAGGCAGCAGACGACGGTCGAGGGGGATCTGATGGTGGACATACCGAACAACGATTCCTACCGGATGGAGCTGTTGATATTCCGGGAGGACAGACTTGTTATCCGCGGAAGCGGGACCATCGACCTCGAAAATGTGGGTGCACCAAACGATTACAGGAACTACCCGGCATACGATGACGACGATGTTTCTCCGGATGACGCTTTTGGAGCATCTGAGGGAGAAGTCACCGGCCTTCTGGGTATTGCCTGCGTTTTCTTCCTGATAGTCTGCGTCATCGTCGGGTTGATCATTTACGCATCCGTCAGGTCCCAGAATGCCAAGAAAGTGGACTTGAGAACTGGTGGGATGGAGGGCGAAGGAGGACCGGGACCCGATGTTGATGAAAAAACAGATAGGCCTCGATCGGAGAGGGGGCCCGATGAACCACATCCATCCTGGAAGGAAAGGCAGGAACGAAGTGAGGATGTACCAACTGAGAAAGAGAACGATCGGGAAGATGGTCAGGAACGATGAATCATTACAAGGGTTCTGTGAGGTCCTGGTCCTCGGGACCTTCCTCCCGTAAGAGGATATCGTCTTCGGTCTCCTTCACCACTCCAAGGCGTGTTTCGCCGCCCTGCCTCCTTCGTGCCACCATGACCATCGTCACTATCCCCATCAGAACGACGGTGACCATGCCAAAGAAGATGATCACGAACGCGTTCCAGCTTTTCTCGTCCTCATCCACGGGGACCGGTCCCGTGCCGTTCGGATCGGGAGGTTCGAGGATGGTTATGACCACGGAAACGGAGACGTTGTGCCCGGGAGCGCCGTCGTCCGCATACAATGTGATCAGATGCTCCCCGCTCTGTAGATCGATGGACAGGAGCCTCCCCGTCCCGAGCAGTCCCTGAAGGCTCGAGGTCCAGGTCATCCTCACAGGTGAGTATTCCCCGATACCGTCGTCATGCGTTCCCTCCGAACTAAGGGTGACCGGCTCGCCGTACCTGTAGACCGAGTTGTTCAGGGGCGTCCTAATCACCGCAACGGGTCTCAGGTTGATGACAGGCTTGGTGACCGTCAGACGGGAGGGAGAGGTCTCGTACCGGTTCCCCATCAGGTCGCTTCCCCTAAAAAGAAGTTCCACAATGCCGAACTCAAGGTCAAGGGAGATATTGAAGAGCAATTCGGTACCTTCGGAACCTGTCCCGATATTCGTCCAGCTGGACCAACCCACCACATCCGATCTGGACCGATACTCGAGGGTCCTCCCGTCGAAGCCGGAGCCTCCGAGGTCCGTTGCCCGGACCATGAACTTCACGATACTTCCTTCGACGGTCTCTCCGGAGGCCGGTTCCATGACCATTATGTCCGGGGGCCTCATGTCCACCCCCATCTCCACCCAGGGGGAGAGAACATTGTTTGCCTCGATGTCCGAGGCCTGGAACTGGACCCTCCCCTTCCAGTTGGTGGTGAGCTCCGGTCCTATCGATGCGATGTAACTCCCAGGATCATCGACGCTCTCCTTCACTTTCGAGGGAAGCGACCAATCCGAACGAACACCCTCTTCGTCCACGGTCCGAAACATGATCGAACTTGGGTCCAGACCCGAGTTGGGGAAGCTTCCCTGGTCCGCGTCCCGGACACAGATCTCGAAGACCGGGTGGGTCGTGTTGACCCAAAGCGGTACCCCGGACAGGTCGAACACAGGACCTAAAAGGTCCCGGTAGAGGTCCAACCTGGCACTTTCCGAGGCGTGACCCACACGATCGATGCTGTGAACGGAGACAGACCCAGTATCCGACATTATCCTGATGTTCTGTGAGTTGGAAGGATGCATGAGCGAGGTGGATGGAACAGGGGAAAAAGCCCCGCTGTCGTCCTGATACAGCAAGGAGAAGAACGAATCCCCCGACCTGTGCCTGAAAACGATCTCGATCCTTGGGTTATCCCCCTCTTTCAGATCGTAACCCCCGATGACCACCCCCTTCTTGACCGATGTCCAGTCAAACACGCGTTCATCGTCGAGATACAACTTCGCATCCCCGGAACCAAGGACCTTGAAGAAGACGTTATCAGCATCGCCCATGTCAAGCCACCCGGACCACCTGATGGAGTAATCAGTGGGGAGCATGAGGTTGGGGTCCGGACCGAACGAGCCCCACTCGTTGACCGTGAAGTGGAGCCTCTCGTCGATCAGTTCCTTTTCCCGCACATAGGAATCGAGGTCACTGAAGTAGGTTCCTACAAGACCCCCTCTCTCAAGTGCGAGGACGGGCTCGCCGTCATCGACGGTGATATAATGCTCCCGTATGCCGGACAGGTTCCGGTCCCCTTCAACAAGATCGATATCGTCCCAGGACAGGGTGAACTCCCCCGTCCTGCTGAGATTGTCCTGGTTCCCCTCTCTGGATACCGCTCTCAACCCCGTCGGTCGGATAGGTGGTGTATCATCCACCTGGACCTTGTATCCAACAGGGTTTCCCAGGTCCGGAAGGTATCTCAAGGGCAGGTCCTGAGGATATGTAGCGGGATCGATGCCGGGCATCAATGAATGTTCCATTTCCCCATTTTTCTGCGTTTCGAACTCCACCTTCCATCCCGCCGAATAGACGACATTCTCAATGAAGGCGGGACCCTGGAAATGGTCGATACGGAGCGTCTGGAACGGCACCTCCTTGAGCGGCTCGTCATCATAGACCATGACAGCCCCTCCGAGGGAAACGGTCGTTCCCGGAGCCAGATAGGACCCTTTCATGAGGAGTTCGTCGCTCCCGGCGAAGACCTTCAGCGTATCAGTGATCCTGATGTCCTTGCAGACCACCATCGATGAAGGATAGGACCTGGTAATGTTCTGATCGTCGATATCGATAAGATCGAACCTTACATCCACGGGACCCTCAAAGGGAAAATGCCAGGACAGCTCCAGCCTGAACGTCAGCCATCCTTGACGCCCGTTCCCACCCAGCTTGCACCCTTCAGGGTGCAGCATGACGGACCCATAGGTATCACTCCCCATCATGAAATTCCCCCTCCGGCAAAGAAGGGAGACCGCATCAGGACCCGTACCTATCGTCAAGCTTCCCCCGGTGACCTGATCGTACCCTTTCGTACTTTGGAAGGACAGGTTCACATCGAAGGTCCCGCCCATCGCGAAGACCTTTGGTGTCAGGGAGCCCGGTCCCGAGATCCTTTGCTCCATCAACCGGATCCCTTCACCGTGTATGATGTAGATCTCACCCGAGTTCCTCCTCAGGTTCTGAACGCCGTCAGCGCCAGGTACTCCTATGATGAGATCATCGAGACCATCCCCGTTGATGTCCCCCACCCGTATCTGCCAACCAAGGGTATCACCCATATCACGGCCCTCGATGTTGAAGCCCTTGGCAGGGTAGCCAAGAGTGACTATCTTCCCCGTTTTCGGTATGATCTTTGCAAGCTCGTACATGGATAATGAGCCAGTGTCGTCCCTGCTCGTTCCGCCGAGCGGCTCCAGGGACCTGTATGGTGTCGATATCAATATCTCCGTCTCACCATTGCCGTCCATATCTGCGAGCTGGAACGTCCTCCCTATCTTGTCCCCCGAATAATCGGGATCGGTGGTCCTCCCGGATGCTCCTATCATTATCGCATCTGCATCGTTCTCGGCGTCCATAGAGCTCGGGAACGAGCGGTTGTCCTTCCCCAGATACAGCAAGATCTCCCCGCATCCGGGGTTCTGGTTCTGGACACCGGCGGAATTGGGGGCACCGGCAAGTATATCGTCTTTCCCATCCCCGTTGATATCCTGGACGATGACGTTCCATCCGAACTGATCGAAGGTATCGCTGCCGTATATGATGGAGTCGGCAACCTCGTACGGATGGTAGGTGGTGGCATTGTCGAACCTTGTCAGGTTGAAATATACACAGACAGCACCGAACATCCTGGAAGTCCCCTCCTGGGGGTCGGCCTTGGGTACCCCGACCGCCATGTCGAGCAGACCGTCGCCGTCTATATCCCCCACTCCAATAGATGACGAGAAATCGTCCCATTTGTCAGCGGTGAAGGTCGTTAAATTCCCGCTTCTGCTCCAGTAGATGTTCAGCTCATCGGGCTGCCATATACCCAGGGTGAGGTAGGCACCGCATCCGAACGTTCCCGTGATGAAATCGTCCAGACCGTCCCCGTCCAAATCCCCTACCCAAATGAAATCGCTGTAAGGGTATTCCCATGTCTGCTGATGGATGCCGCTTGATAGTAATGTATAGTTCTCGCTGATCTCACCCTTGTTCCCGAAATAGACCCTACCGGAAAGCTGCGATGACATGAGCAGGTCCTTGTTGCCGTCATGGTCGAAGTCCCCGATATCGATCTGCCTTGCCGGGTAATCGATCCGGAAGGGAACAGAGGTGTTGTCCAGGTCGATGACATCGGGTAGTCCTCCCGTTGACCCGTGTATGATTTCGATCCCCCTTGATGAACCGTCGATCGTGCACGCCAACCCGATATCATCAAACCCGTCATCATCGACATCGCCAGCCCAGATATAGGACCCGATGAGGTCTCCCGGAGGTGAGGCATCTCTCCCGTGGATCACCGTGGCGGCAACGTCCTCCACAAGGAGGACACCCGAATTGGATAGGACCTTCGTTGGCGGACCTTCGCTGCCCGAGGCGGTATATGCGTTGCTCATGATACAAAAGCATATCAGAACAACATATGTCACGGTAGGAAAGTGTGATCTTCCCTCACTTAAAGCCGGCATTTGGGAACCTCACGCTAAACAGTTCCCATTCCCGTACATCCGATATTAACATGATTGGTTCATTTTCGTATCGAACAGCTCAAGGGATTAAAATAGTGCTCAGGTGGATAAGTTGTATATGACCCGATATCAAAGGAAGGGATGATGACGGAGTGAATGCCATTTCAGCAGGAATGGTCTCGTGTCACTTGTGATAACACACCGAAGATGATGAGGCCAACAAGGATAAATACGTTCATTCGTTGGCCTTGATATGGGATATATCGTTGTCATCCTGACCATCGGAGCCCTTGTCCTGATACACGAGCTGGGGCATCTATTGGCCGGACTCTGGCAGGGGGTCCCGATCCAGAGTTTCTCCCTTGGGTTCGGTCCGAAGCTCATCTCCAGGATATGGAGAGGAGTGGAGTACAGGTTATCCATGATACCTCTTGGGGGATACGTTCTTCCCAGGGTGAGGGGGATCGAAGACCTTTATGCGATCCCGGTAAGGAAGAGGGTCCTGTTCTCGCTGGGAGGGCCCGCGGCGAACTTCATAGCTGCATACCTCATGTTATTCTTCATCAACATTTATCAGAACGGACCTGGAGCGGACCTTCTTGCAGCCCCTCTTGTCAGGATGTTCTCCATGACGGTCGGGGTGTTCTCATCATACGGTATGCTTTTCCGGGAGCCTGCCGCTGTCTCGGGTGTGGTGGGCATCGTGACTCAGGGTGGCTCCTTCGTGGGGGGTTCCCTGTTGAAAGCGGCCATCTTTGCCGTGTTCCTATCCCTGAACCTCGGGATCTTCAATCTCCTGCCGATACCGGCACTGGATGGCGGCAAGGTCCTGTTCGCCATGCTGGAGAAATTGAGCCTCAGGACCAGAAGGATCCAGCTCCCGGTCACCGTTGCCAGCGTCATCTTCCTCGTGTTGCTGATGGGATCAGCCACGTTGGCGGACATCGTGAGGGTATTCACGGATGTCGCCATCCTCAGCTGAGCTCTATCCGATATCCTCTCCTCCAAAATGGAGGGGGGGCTGTTCATGAACAGAATTATAAAAAGAGGTAACTCTCAGGTATATCGGTGGGGATCATCCGGTGAGAAATGCCCGTGCCTATGCCGTCATCATTTCCTCAAGGTCCCGAAGCTCCTTCCAGAGCTCTTCCGTGACGAGCATGTCAATATCCTGTTCCAGTGCCGAGGATATCTTTCGAAGTTCGGTCTTTACATGAACATTTGTATTATTTTTTTCCAGCATATCCAAACCATATGATACTTCCAGAGCCCGGTATTTAATGGTTACTTTCTTTTTCCCCCGATAGAAAAAAAAGGCCCCTGGGTTCATTCGGACAAGATGACGTAAAAGAAGATGGAAAAGAACTGCATCATGGAGCCGATGAGAACGTAGATATGCCATACGGTGTGGGAGTATCTGACGCCCTTTTTCATGTAGATCAGGGCTCCTATGGAATACGAT
This sequence comes from Thermoplasmatota archaeon, assembly GCA_016928095.1. Classification (GTDB taxonomy): domain Archaea; phylum Thermoplasmatota; class Penumbrarchaeia; order Penumbrarchaeales; family Penumbrarchaeaceae; genus JAFGLL01. Next base: position 14,574 of record JAFGLL010000007.1, on the reverse strand, counting down.
ACACCTCCTCCTGCCAGAAGGATAAGTCCGGGCAATGCCAGATTCTCGATGACGGGTCCTATGGCCAGCAGAAGGCACCACCCTAGCATGATGTATATCGAGACCGAGAGCCATTTGTATTTGCCGGCAAAGAAGACCTTCAGCAGGGTGCCGATGATGAACCCGCTCCAGACTATTCCGAAGAGGATCCATCCCCAGATCCCCCGTAGCAACGTGAGGGTGAAGGGGGTGTATGTCGCTGCTATCAGGAAGAAGATGGAGGAGTGGTCGAGTATCCTGAACACCTTCTTTGCGGTCCTTGCCTGAATGGCATGGTACATCGTGGAGTTGGTGTAGAGGAGGACCAATCCTACCCCGTAGACCGAGCACGAAACTATGAGCCATGCATCACCATGTTTGGAGGAGAAGACCACAAGCAGAACAAGGGCTGCCAGAGAAAGCGCCCAGCCGATACCGTGTGTGATCGAGTTGGCGATCTCCTCGCCGATGGATGATCTCCTGGACCGGGTCGACCCCATGCCATCCAATCCTTACCTACCATTAATAACATTTCGTTTCACAAATATATCAGGTAATAATGGAGGATGATGGAATGCAATATCCTATTACCTTACACTTCACCATTGATCATGGGAGCGGAGATATCAATGTGCATTCATCAACCAGCCAAGGAGGGTCTTTGAAAGCTCGATCCTCCTGTCTGAGAAGTTATGGTCAGAATCGATCTTGCGGACCGTGGCATCACCGCCGCAGGCATTTGACAATCCCATGGATATCGGTACATGGTGGAGCTCCGGAACAGCCACCTGGTCCCTTGATGCACCCACAAGAAGTGTCCTTTTTCCCCGGAACCTCTCCACGATGCCGTTGATACACCAGTCCTCTCCTTTTTCAATGATCTCCTGTATGAGCCGGTTCGGGTCGGCCCCTTTCAAGGGCTTGACCAGCTCTCCGAGCATGGCGCTCATCGATCCACGGACCATCTCATTATCCCTGAGAAATATCCTCATCGCACCCAGATCGAACCCTGCCAACGATGCGACCTGTCGGATCCCGGGATCCTCGGCTGCCGTCATCAATGCTGCCCATCCACCCATGGAATGTCCGATGAGTGTGATGTTGGCGGGATCCACCACCCCCTCCCACTTCTCCGACCTGAGGTGTTCCACACATGCATGGACATCTTTTAGCATATTCGAGAATGTGAAATCTCCCTCGCTCCCCCATGCCCCCCGGTAGTGGAACACTACGGAGTTCCAACCAGCCCTTCTTAGCATATGTGCCAGGTCCAGGTTCCTCTCGTGTCCCGGGAAACCATGCAAGAGAACGGCCGTTGGGTGGCCCCCTTTACCCTGGGTCCTGAACATCACCCCGAGCATACAGCATCCGTCAGAATCGATATCGAGATGCTCCAATCCTGGGGGGTAGGCATCATCACCGATAGGAACATCCTCGGTCACCGGGTCAAGTTTCAGGTCTCGTAATGTCATTTTTTTCCCTTCATCGATATATGGGAATCCGTCCGATCATATTATCCCTATCTTTCATATAGGGCTATGGAATATCATTACCGGTGACGATCATGACCGAAAGACCCAAGGTCCATATCGAGAGGGCGACGATGGAGACCTCCGGCGAAGCCATCCAACATACAATGGAGGCTTTGAACTGGAGGAACATTATTAGACCCGGATCGAAGGTCACAGTGAAACCCAACGGCTGTCATGTTAGGTACCTTCCGGGACTGGTCACGACCCCGAAACTGCTTGGAGAGCTGGTGAAGCTGCTCAAGACAAGGGCCGGAGAGGTCGTTGTTGTGGAATCGGACCTTCAGAGGTTCTCGGCCGACCAGGTATTCGACGGTCTTGGATATACGGAGGCCGTAAAAAAGGCCGGCGGGAGATGCTCCAACATGACCGCCGAAAGACAGATCGAGGTCGATATACCGGGCGGTCAGCACTGGAAGAGAAGGACCATGCCGGAATCCCTTGTGAACACGGATGTCTTCATCACAATGCCCGTCGTCAAGACCCACAAGCTCTGGCTGGTAACCCTTGGTGTCAAGAACAACTTCGGGAACGTACCCGAGGCGGACCGAGTGAAATACCAGAAGTACCTCCCCCGGGTGGTTGGTGATTTCAATGCCTACAGACAGGCCGACCTAACGATCGTAGACGGGTTAGTCGGTATGGAAGGTGACGGCCCCATTGCGGGCATCCCCAAGAGACTTGACCTTGTGATGGGGGGGAATAATCTGGTAGCCACCGATGCGGCCATGTGCAGCATCATGGGCTTCAACCCTCTTGACAGCGGTCTGATAAGGAATGTTTACGAGAGAGGGATGGGGCCTGTGGAGCTGGACAGGATCGAGTTCAGCGGTGTTCCCCTTGACAAGGTGAGGAACCCCTACAAAGGGCCTCCGAAGGACCTGATCTCAAGGAGCGAGAGATGGGTCAGAAAGCACCCCTCGCTCGCCAATTTCATCTATCGATCGTGGTTCTTCAAGATAGCAAAGCGGACCGCCTGGGGGGTCAGGGGTCTCTACGGCTACAAATCGAACTATCACAAACAGGTAATCGAGACAGGGTTATGGGAAGGATACGACTGGGAGAACCTCATGGAGGTCTACACTCCGATCGCTTGACATAAACAATGTTACCGATCCAGTAAGAATTTCCATAAAGGTAAGATATCCACGTCCTGGGAAATTTTCTCTTCTCCCGTCCAGGTTATTATCTTTTTGGAAACATTGGGAGAAGTCTGTTTATTTAGTATTTCGAATCCTTTATGTTCCCGTTCCATATTATTTTCGCTGAGCGCGTAAGTGACCTGGATCATTTCGGAAATTTGGTTTTCACGGGTTATCACGAAATCGATCTCTCGGCCTCGATCCTTCCAGAAGAAAAGTTTTTTCCCACCTTCCTTCTGTTGCATCCTGAGAAGATGCAAAAAGACACAGTTCTCCATCAAACGCCCTATCTGGATCCCGCCGAGTACGCTCCCTATGGCAGGATCGGGAAGATATACTTTGGGAGGAGAAAGCTCAGATGTTCGTTCGGAATCATGATATTTGTAAAGAGGCAGGGCGAACATAACCTCTTCCAGATGACCGAAATATTCATAGAACGTCCTCTTGCTGGCCTCGTATCTCATCGATTTCCAGGTTTTATATAATTTGTTGACAGAGAACTCTTTCGATTGCGAGTTGATGATCGATTTCTGAAGGAACCTGAGAATGCCCGTATTTGTCAAACCGTACCTCTCGACAAGGTCTCGGTAGAGAACCAGGTCTATGTATTCTTCATAGAACTTCGAATGGGGTCCGGGATACTGAAGGATCCCCGGAAAGCATCCCTTGAGAAGATAATCCTCGAGCATCGATCTGATCTCACTTTTTTTTCTGGTTGAGGACAGATCCTCATGATCGATCCCTTTGAAGTCCAGATATTCCCTGAACGATAGAGGAAGGAGGACGTGATTGGTCGTCCTGCCTCTTAGAGAAGAAGCGATCTCCTTGGCAAGCAATCGGGATGAGGATCCGGTCAGGAATATCTTGTATCTCTTTCTTTCGTAAAGCGTAACGACCGCCGTCTCCCATCCGGCTATCCTCTGGACCTCATCAAGAAGGATATACCGGGGGTCCTTTCGATATGCTTCCCGGAAGAGCGCTACCGAGTCAACGATATCCTTGGCTGTCCAATCATTGAGCTGGATATCATCAAAGTTCAGATAGAGCACATCCGAAGAATCCTTGAACAAGGAATAGAAAAGGTATGACTTGCCGGCTCTTCTGGGGCCGTATAGCGATGTGACGAACTCGACGCTTCCTTCTAGGGAGGTCTCTCTCGGTTTCACCTCGATACAGGATAGGTCCTCTTTTTTATCCTCAATATATGTCTTCAACGTCTCGATTGTCAACATAGTGGTGCTATCAATAGCACCTCTTTGTATTAATTCTTTCCTCATTGATGAGGAAATTTTCAAGTATCTGCCACTCGATCCGCATCGATCACGATCCGATCATACCCATTTCATGACCTTTACCTCCAGATTGGAGTGGACCGCTTCCAGACGGGGTGTCTCATCTCCGCTCCAGATTCTATAGAGGATCCTGTCTGGCCCAGTTCAGTCAGCGAATCGTCCCTCAGATCCACCCGATCATCTCTCTCCTTTCCGGCACAGAGGACCATAACATGTTGTTGTTCGGGCTAATCAGCAGTATCAATTCGACCCAACCAATATGATTAATATGAAAAGTATGAATATTCTTAAATATTCGATGCGATCTCACGGATGACAGGTGTTGGTAAATGATCGAGGATGCCCTTATCGGAAGCACCAAAGTTGGAGCCAGAGGCCAGATAGTCCTCCCCATTGATATCAGGAAACAATGTGGCATAGAGCCAGGGGATACAATGATAGCAATGGCGAGAAAGGGACCCAATGGATGGTCGGTGATGCTGATTAGGGCTTCCTCGCTTGCACCGATGCTTGGCCATCTGCAGGAGACAGAGAGGAAGATCAGGTCGATCATCGACGGGAACCAAAAAAAGGTCAGCTCGGGGAAGAAGGCCTAGGAAGGGGGCAGCAGGTATGGCAGATGGGAAGATGATGATCGAGACCTTCCGCCTCACGAAGATGTTCAAGGACTTCACGGCTGTCGACAATGTCGACCTCTACGTTAAGGAGGGGGAGATTTACGGCCTTCTGGGACCGAACGGTGCGGGGAAATCGACCATAATCCGCATGTTGACGACATTGTCAAGACCCACGAGAGGGACGGCAAGGGTTGCCGGGTACGATATCATCAGGGAAGCGGAGAAGGTGAGGGGATCCGTCGGCATGGTATCCGAGAAGATGATAATGTACGACAGGCTCACAGCCTACGAGAATCTGCGTCTCTTCGGGAAGCTCTACAATGTTCCCCGTAAGGACCTGGATGATAGGATCTCGGATCTTTTGAAAATAGTTGGAATGACAAAGTGGTCAGATACCCAGATAGGCAAGTTCTCAACCGGGATGAAGCAGAGGATAAACGTTATCCGTTCCCTCATAAGCATGCCCAGGATAGTTTTCATGGACGAGCCGACCCTGGGTCTTGACCCTCAATCCACCGCGGAGATAAGGAACTTCATCAAGAAGCTGAACGAGAAGGATAACCTGACCATCGTCCTGACCACCCATATCATGAACGAGGCAGACCTGTTATGCCACCGGATCGGCTTGATCGACGGCGGAAAGATAGCCAGGACCGGAGCTCCCACCGAACTCAAATCAAGCATCACCGACAGGGGTCATACCCTGGTCGAGCTCGATATCATGGATGCCCCTCATGATGCTGCGGAAGGTTTCCTGAGCCTTGAAGGTGTGACGAGTGCCGCTCAGAAGGAGAACATCGTCAAGGTGATCATGTCGAAAGAGAACGGTTTCCAGAACATACTGGATGCCTCATCAAGGATGGGTTTGAGGCTTAGGAATGCAAACGTTTCCCAGCCCACCCTTGAGGATGTGTTCCTGCATTACACGGGAAAAGCAATGGTGGATCAGGTGAAGAACAGGGTCCCTATGGCGGGACATGGCCCCCATCGAAGGTCGAATTCCAGGACGAGGTGAGATGGATGTCAGTTAAAAGATCGATAGCCCATTCGTTCTGGATCGCCCACAAGGACCTGCTTGAATTCTCCCGCAACCGGGTACTTCTCGTCATGCTTTTCGTCTTCCCGTTGTTCATGATGTTGATGACAGGATACATATTCCCTTCGGGAGAGTCCATAAAGGACATGCCGGTGGTCATCGTCAATGAGGACATCGTTGAGGGTGGGGAGAGTCCCGAGAGTATACAGTTCATCGAGAACCTCACCCTGTTCAACGACCACACCGGGTATTTTACGTTCTCGAGGACCGGATCATACGATGAGGCCAGGGACCAGATAACAAGGGGTGAGAAGTTCGGTGCAGTGATCATCAACTCCAATTTCACCGACCATATCCTGTCTGGAAAGCAGGGAGGGGTAACCGTCCTTTATGACCAGTCCAAACCCCAGATCAGTTCTCAGCTCACAGCGGTCCTTGGCAGCGTCATTTCACAGATGGGAACAACGAAGGCCATTGCCACAGTGAGCAATGCCACCGGTATGGATAACAACGCTTCCAGGGCGATGGTGACCCCGTACAAGATCGACAACAAGGGGACGGTCCCGGGCGATCCGAGCTATTTCCAGTTCCTGGCTCCGGGAATGATGATGATGGTGGTCATGTTCAGCGTAATGCTTGGTCTGCCAAGGGCAATTTCCCATGAGAAGGAGGCGGGGACCTTCGATGGCATCCTTGCCGCCCCCACGAGCAGGTTCTCCATAATCCTTGGTAAGACACTGGCGCAGGGTTCGAGAGGTCTCATACAGGGAGGTGTCGTCCTCCTCCTTGCCCTGGTGCTTTTCGGCGTCGTCGTTCAGGGGTCCTTCCTGCTTGTCATACTTCTCCTGATCCTGGGAATATTCAGCTTCATAGGTATGGGTATCGTGATAACATCCGTGGCAAGGGACGAGGAGACCGCACAGACCCTTATGATGATACTTCAGTTCCCGATGATGTTCCTGTCGGGTGTATTCTTCCCTATCGAGCAGATGCCCTGGTACATGCAGTACCTCTCCAAGGTGACCCCCCTCACCTATGCCATACAGGCATTGAGGAAGGTCGTGGTACTCGGTGCCGGGATAGAGGACATCACCACGGAGATCATCATCCTGCTGGCTTTCGGAGTGATCACATTGGGCATTGCGATCCCCCTATTCAGGAAAGCAATGTCAAGGTAGGGACGGACAGGGATCACTGGAAGATGCGATGAGGTCGCTTTGAGTGTCCAGACGCGATAGTATCGTTCATCTCTCCCCTGTCTAATTTTATCTACTTCGGACCCATATCATGAATGGGGACAGGAATGGATATCATAGACCTGACAGAAGAGAACGAGGACCTTTACTTCGTATGCCTCGAGGACTGGTCCGATGAGATGAAGGAGGCAGGATCACACAAGAGGGACTGGTACCTCAAGATGAAAGATGGGGGATTGAGGGTCAAGCTTGCCCGGGATGAAAATGGATCGATCGGGGGCATGATACAATATCTTCCCGTTGAGCACTCATGGATCGAAGGGAAGGACCTTTACTTCATCATGTGTATCTGGGTCCACGGATACAAGAAGGGGAGGGGTGATTTCAGAAAGAGAGGCATGGGACGGGCCCTCTTGAAAGCTGCCGAGGAGGACGCCAGGAAGTTGGGTGCCAAGGGGATTGCAGCGTGGGGAATATCCATGCCTTTCTGGATGCGGGCCTCATTCTTTAAAAAGCATGGATTTCGGAAAGTGGACAAGGAGAAGGGGATGGTCCTTCTTGTGAAAGGATTCTCCGATGGTGTGGAGGATCCAAAATGGATCAGACCCAGGAAGAAACCCGGTATGACCCCCGGCAAGGTCAACGTGACAGCTTTCCTCAACGGCTGGTGCCCTGCGGGAAATATGGTGGTGGAGAGAGCGAGGAGGGCATCCAGGGAACTCGGGGACAGGGTGGAATTCAATATCATTGATACAATGGACAGGAAGAACCTGGAGGAATGGGGCATACCGGGCGGGCTGTTCATTGATGGAAAGGAAGTGACGACCGGCCCTCCACTATCCTATGACAAAATATACAAAATGATAGAAAAAAGAATAAAAAAGATCGGAAAGATATGAAAAGGAAAATAGGCGGTCAGTGCTCTTCCGATTCGCAGTGTTTTCTGTAGGGTTCGAGGTCCAGAAGGTTCTTGATCTCGGATCCGTCCTCTATCTTCACCTTGTAGATCCAGTTCGTGTACGGGTCCTCGTTCAGCTTCTCGGGAGAATCCACCAACCCATCGTTGATCATGAGGATCTCACCCGAAAAAGGTGAATAGATCGGTGTCGAAGCCTTGACGGATTCGACCGCACCCTCGGGCTGCAGCTCCTTGTTCTGCTCCGCCCTCTCTCCAACGATCGGCGGTTCCAGATAGACGATGTCCGTGAGATGATGGGTAGCATAGGCCGTGATCCCCACTATCGCCACATCGCCCTCGATCTTCGCCCATTCGTGTGTCCTCGTATACTTCAATCCATCCGGGAAATGCAATCCTGAAATATCGCTCATATAGATGCCTCCTTTGCTCCTGCTTTCATTATATCCTTTCTATTTAACTTGATTGTCGGTCATGCTCTGGGGTTCACAACAACTGCCGGGACATCCCGGGACTTGATCCTCACATCGAATTCGGACCCGTATTCCTGAAGTTCGGGTTTGACGTAACCCAGTCCCATTCCGATCTTCTTTCCGGGTATCATTGTTCCAGATGTCACGTCACCTATCTTCTTTCCGTCCTTGTAGAGTTCCATACCGGTCCTGGGAATGCCCCTGTCCTTGAGGTGGAATGCCACGAACTTTTGGGGTATTCCCTCCTCCTTCTGCTTCATTAGGACATTTTTACCGATGAAATCGTGGTCCCATTTAACGGCCCAGGCGACGTTGGTCTCCAGTGATGTATGGTTGAAGTCGAAATCCTGTCCCGAGAGAAGCAGGGACTTCTCGAGCCTGAGGGTGTCCCTTGCTCCGAGGCCGATGGGCTTGATGCCTTCGGGGGCACCATGCTTGAAAATGGATCTCCAGACCGGTACAGCGTCATCGTTGGGGATCATTAGCTCGAAGCCGTCCTCACCGGTGTATCCGGACCTCCATACCAGATATGTCTTGTCGAGGTCCCGAAAATGCATGAAATCGCAGTTGAAGAACTTCATCTCGCAGGGGTGTGTCGTGACCTTTCTCATCACGTCCACGGCCTTTGGCCCTTGCACAGCGATTATGGCGTAGTCTTCGGAAAGGTTCTCCATAGCGGTCCCCGAAAGTCTGTATTTGTTGAAATGGTCCCAATCCAGCTTGATCTTGGCCGCGTTGGGTACCGCGAAATAGTGGTTCTCCCCGATCCTTGCGATGATCATGTCGTCCACGATCATTCCCTTCTGGTCCAGGAAATGGGTGTACTTGAGCTGCTTCATCTTCATTCCCACGATGTCCTGGGTCAGTATCTTGCTCGCGGTCCCGGTGGCGGTGTCGCCCCATAACCTGAAGTTCCCCATATGGGAGACATCAAAAACCCCGACCCCGTTGCGGACGGTCTCGTGCTCGTCCGTGATCGTCGTATAATGTGTTGGAAGGTAGAAACCGGAAAAATCGACCATGTTCCCGCCCATCTCCTCATGTACCCCGGCAAGGGGTGTTCTCTTTGGAGCCATTGTTTTCTCTCCTTGGTCTAGAAAAGTCTTTTGGCCAATCGAGGAATGCATATTTTAATCTATTTGCAGAGGTCCGTTAACCGTTGTACAATTGAGGATGTGAGTCCATATCTAGGGTCACTCTCCTGCTGTTTCGTCGAGAGGATCCCTTATCAGGTTGACGAGTGGTCCGCATGTTGCTCCGTGAACCACTGATCGTCCTCCAGCGTGTGGAACTGTCCCGATTAATCATTTCTTTCCTTTGGTCCTTCATGGACAGGTCCCTCGCTCTCAATTTGTATGATGGCCGAAACCGTTACCTGAATGGATCCATGGTGATCTATCGAGTTGACCACCTGTCCTGAGCGTGCTCCGACTCATCATTCTTCATTTCCATGACGGGATGTATCCCGGACCTCGGCCGAACCATGTGAAGTTCCCTCCGCGACCTCCTTTTTTCCAGATATCTTTTCCCTGATGACAAATATGTATGATAACGAGGCAACGATCAGTATCACGACCACTGCGATCATGATGACCCATATCTTCTCGATAGGATCGTTGTTATTTTCAGGTATCTCTCTGCAATGTCATGCAAAACCTCCAATACGATTATTGCTTGACCGGATCTCCGATTGCACGAGTACAACCTGTCAATGGCGTCCAATGAAAAGGATTATTATGGAGGCGAGGATTACACCGGTCGTTCCTACCGGAGCAGGGTGATATTTTGCACTACCTACCCAATCACAGCAACGAGAAGGAGATGCTGAAAAGGATGGAGCTGGACTCCATCGATGACCTGTTTTCTGACATTCCGGAAGCGATGAGAGTGGACCGGCTGAACCTTCCACCGGGAGCCTCCGAGCTCGAGGTGACAAGGGAGGCCAACGAGTTGATGCAAAGGTCAAAAGGAGGAGGCGACATGCCAATGTTCCTTGGCGGAGGGTTCTACGACCATTTCATACCCACCATCGTCGATAATGCACTATCACGCTCCGAGCTCTACACCTCGTATACCCCCTATCAGCCGGAGATGTCCCAGGGGATACTTCAGGCACTTTTCGAGTATCAGTCCCTCATTGCCGACCTCCTTCATATGGACGCCGTCAACACGTCGATGTACGACCTGCCCACTGCGATCGGGGAGGCCATCCTGATGTCGAACAGGATCAATCACAAGCCCCTGTTCCTCCTCCCCGAATATATCACCCATGACAAGCTCTGCGTCGTCGAGAATTACATCAGGGGTTCGGGTATCAAGGTGGAGAAGGTATCCTTCCTCAAGGATAAGGGGACCATGGACCTCGATGCACTGAAGGAGATGCTGAATGACCAGGTATCGGGAGTCTACATCGAGACACCGAACCTTGCGGGGATGTTCGATCCGGGCGCCCTCCGGATAAGGGAGATGCTCGATCCAAAGATAGTATACGTTGTCGGTGTGAACCCGATGTCCATGAGCATTCAGAAGGCTCCCGGGGATTACGGAGCCGATATAGTGGTCGGTGAAGCCCAACCCATGGGGATCCCGATGAGCTATGGAGGGCCGTCCACAGGCATTTTCGCCACTTCGATGAAGCATGTGAGGAAGATGCCGGGAAGGATAATCGGTGCCACCAGGGATTCCGAAGGAAGAAGGGCCTTCTGCATGACATTATCCACAAGAGAGCAGCACATAAGGAGGGAGAGGGCAACCTCGAACATCTGCACCAACGAAGCACTGACCTCGATATCGGCTGCCGCCTATCTTTCCACTCTCGGGAAGTCGGGCTTCAGACAGCTGGGCATCCAGCTTGCTTCAAGGGCAAGGTATCTCGCCGAGAGGATCAACGAACTGGAAGGCTTCACCTCTCCGGCTTTCGATGGACATTTCTTCAACGAGTTCCCGGTCAATGTGGATAGGAACGTCTGCAGCCTCCTTGAGGCCGTAGAGAAGAGGGGCGTACTTGCAGGCATCAACCTTACCGAGGAGGTCGGATCCCTGAAGGGGATCTTCACGGTTGCCACGACCGAGATGCATACTCATCGGGATTACGAGAAGCTTGTTCTTTGTCTGAAGGAAGCAAGGGAGGTGGTATCTTGAAGCACACTTTCCAGCAGGCGAGGTACGACGAGCCTCTTCTCATAGAGAAGGGCAAACCCGGAAGAGTGGGGACCACACTCCCGCCCTGGGACGATATAAGGGACCTCCGTGACCTTGTTCCGGAAGGTATGTCGAGGGAGGATGTGAGATTGCCGGAGCTGTCGGAGCCCGAGATAATCAGGCACTACGTGAGGCTCTCCCAGATGAACTACGGGACAGACTCCGGTATCTATCCGCTTGGATCGTGCACGATGAAGTACAATCCCAAGATCAACGATGTTATCGCATCCCATCCCACGCTGAGAAGGATGCACCCCCTTCAGCCGGAGGATACGGTCCAGGGGGTCCTAAGGATGATGTACGAACTTCAGGAAGCCCTTGCGGAGATCGGCGGAATGTCCGCCTGCACCCTGCAGCCTGCTGCCGGTGCCGCGGGCGAGTTCACGGGTCTTCTCATAGCAAAGAAATATCACGAGTCAAGGGGCGACACGATCAGGGACGAGGTCATAATCCCTGACTCCGCTCACGGGACGAACCCGGCGTCTGCTGTGCTGGCCGGTCTGAAGGTCATAGAGATATTATCTGCTCCCGACGGGACAGTAGACGTGGAGGCCCTGAAGGGAGCGTTATCGGAAAGGACGGCCGCCTTCATGATCACGAACCCTTCCACCCTGGGTATCTTCGAGAGGAACATCAACGCTATCCAGCGGGCCTGCCACGATGCAGGAGCCCTCCTCTATTACGACGGGGCGAACCTCAATGCGCTCATGGGGAAAGCCAGACCCGGTGACATGGGTTTCGACATCATGCACTACAACCTTCACAAGACCTTCTCCACACCCCACGGCGGCGGCGGTCCCGGATCGGGGCCTGTTGCCGTGGCTGCGAGGCTGGCGGATTTCCTGCCGGTTCCTGTAATCGTCAGGAATGGGAACGACTACATCCTTGACTATGACCTGCCGAACACGATAGGTAAGGTGAAAGGCTTCTACGGGAACGTAGGCATCATGATACGTGCCTGGGCGTTCATCAAGGTCCTTGGTGGCGAGGGATTGAAAAGAGCATCGGAGCTTGCCGTGCTGAACGCGTCCTATATCAGGAGCAGGATAGAGAGTGTCTATCCGGTCCCATTCAGCTCACCGACGAAGCATGAGTTCGTCGCGTCCGCGGATTTCCTAAAGGAAAAGGGAGGCTCCGCGAAGGATGTTGCCAAACAGCTTGCCCAGAGGGGGCTCCACCCGCCGACCAATTACTTCCCGCTCATAGTCTCCGAGGCTCTCATGATAGAGCCCACCGAGAGCGAGACCATGGAAGAGCTAGACCGCTTCTCCGATGCACTCCTCGAGATCGCGAATTGCACTGCGGAGGAGTTCGCGGCGGCTCCAAAGACCACGACAGTGGGCAGGGTGGATGAGATAACCGCTGCGAAGAACCTCATCCTGAACTGGAACCAGTTCCCGAAAGAGGAATGATCACCACCAATCGAGAAGACCTGGTACCCTTCATTATGCTATTTGGTAATGTCCCAAACAAAAATTTCAAATAATATAATGTTCATTGAATAATGAACATTTCACTATATGGTGAACATTTAGCTCGAAGTGATCAAATGAAGAAGATCCAACCAAGGACATTCATCGTCATGAACCAAGTACTTGAAAAGAAGGTGTTCTCCCAGAGGATGATATGGAGATCCTGTAATGAGATCACTGACATATCTATCGGACAGGTCAATAAGGTCTTCAATGAACTCATTAAAAATAATTTCGTGAAAAAAAGGTCCAAAATCGAGATGAGATTTGGTATGGACCGGTACGATAATGTTGATATGAGCAAAGAAAAGAGATCTCCAAAATATTACCTGCAAGATCCCATTGGCCTGTTGAAATATATCTCGCTTTTCAGATCTATGGATGACCTAAGGTTTTTCGAGCTAAATGTCGATGCGAACAAAGATAATGTGATCGACGAATTAAAGAAATATCAAGTAGTCTTCTCGTTGGGTACAGCAATGGATAAGATATCATCATACTATAGACCTGATGAGATCACCTTCTATTCAGATGTTCCAGAAAAAATAATTGAAGATATGAAGAATGCGGTCCATGGACATACGAAAATGATCTGCTACAGGGTCGACTTCCTTGAAAATATTGGAGAAGGATGTTTCGATGGAATATTCCGAAAGGATGATGATATCAGATATACGGGTGAGGTGCAGACCGTGATCGACATGTTCTGTGATGGTAAGAGTGCATACACGAAAACATTGCTTGAAAAGATCTGGGGAGTGAGGATCTGAAATGGAGCAGATATGCCGAGAAATGGACGAGTTTGTCTTTTGGTGAGATGGTCAACTTCAGTCAATGGATGAACGAGCTCATAGGTTATTATCCAACGATCATAGGCGGTTGGGCCGTATTCATGTATAATCAAAGGGGATTTGGTTCAAGGGATATCGATGTTGTCATACCCACAAGAGAAATGAAAGGAAGAGTGATCGATCGATACCTTGCCAATAATGGATACCAGGTAAGGAAAAAAGCATTTGGGGAAATGGAGTGGATAAAAGAACTCGAAGCCGGGAATCCGGACTCTATCACATATCTTGATGTCTGTACCCTTGAGGACCGTAATGTTGTTCATGGGAAGGACCTCGAAATACCATGGAAGATAGCACATGATCATCAGGTCTTGAAGGAATTAAATGGAACGAAAATTTACATACCGGCACCGGAGGCATTGTTGACCCTGAAGGTAAAAGCAGCCTGGGATAGGAACTATGACATACAAATTAGTGGGGGAACACCATTCTTACTGGACAAGGTTCGAAAGGACAGGTTCGATATTATTTCTCTTTTTAAGAACTGCAATATCGATAAGGACAAAATTGTTACTATCGTTAATGATCACAAATTCAATGACCCTTTCAAAGATGCTGTTGCTAAAGCAATATCAGATTCGGAAGCCATTGAAGCCCACGATCTATCCGATAATGATACCTGCTCTCTTAAAGAAAAAATATCTATTATTCTACAAGATCTATAGATCACATTTTGGGGTCGCACTCCATCCGGATGATATACAGATGACGATTATGCAACACATCATAACTTGAATGCATTTTTACGGCTCTTCAGGAGGATTCTCCTCCTCAAGTATCCCCTTCAACTGATCCCGGGAGAGTAGGAGGAGGGGGCAAACCCCCCTGCGG
>JAFGLL010000109.1 GCA_016928095.1 Thermoplasmatota archaeon | reverse complement strand
GATCCGAAGTTGTTGATGGCGGAATCCGCCCAGGTCCCTTCTCTCAAACCCTCGAAGGAACCGATGATGGAATCGTAGAACAGGGTCCTGCAGATAAGGGCGGATATGTCCTGGGCATCCCAGCCGTCGAGCCTGCCGACAGCAAGTTCCGCGCTCAAACTTCCGCCTATATCGTTCGGAGGGGTCTCCGTATCCACATCCATTGAGGAGTAGAATACATCGCCTGCGATATAGTACCCTTCCTGGGGCAGGTCTCCCTGGCCTGCATTCGGGTAGTAGAACATGGGGATGTTGTTGGTGTCCCCGACGATACCGACGTAGTATGGATCGGTATCGAGAAGAGGTCCGAAATATGCTGCAAGAGCGGCTCCCTCTGCCCCTTCCTGCCCCGAAAGATCTGCAAGCAACCAGTTCAGCTTCTCCTTGACCCCCATGGCGACATTGTTCGAAAGTGCCGGAAGCCCACCAAGCTGCATGGACCCGTTCTCGTATGCTGTATGGTCCGTGGAGGGGTCCCCGAAGTATCTGCTCGATAGTATCTCCGGGTCGTTGTATATGGAGAATTCATCCCTTGCAAGTAGCACTCCCTGTCTGTTCACTGTAAGGTAAGGTGCGCAAACGCTCGCGAGAGGCATCAGCGGATGGTTCGGGATATCGAGCTTCTCCACGGTCAGATCTATCGAGTAGGTGGTGGACTGCTCCCTTCCCAGAGGATCGTAGGCAAGGGTCGCAAGAAGCTCAACTGCATGTTTTCCCTGAGAATTGAAGAGAGGCTCCTCGGTATAGGCCAGACCGCTTACGGCGTCGGTCCCCTCACGGATATATGCATAAGCAAGTGTCGGGAGCATGAACTCGAGATGGTCCTCGGCCGAATCCTCGTCGCGGATGATCTTCCCGTCCTCGTCGGAATCGACGCCGAAGTAGAGGTATCCCCTCTGCCCATCGTCCTCCGCGGTCCTTAGAGGTACCGGACTGTCCACGAAGTCCACCACAAGGGAGATCTTGACCCTTGCATACTGGTAGTCCTCGGGTATCTCGATATGATGGATCTCTGCGGTATCGCTAAGCGACGGATCGGATGTGGAGCCGGTATCGGTCCCTGTGACCGTCCCCGAGAAATGCTCGGTGAAACTGTCGATGACTTTTGGAAGGTTGGTATCGTAAGGGTTTGCCAGGGTGATGTACCTGGGATCGATGCCGAGCCTGTCCGTCATGACGGACCTCATGTTCCCGTCGGCGGAAGGCATCCCCAGGACAAGAGCATCGAGTATTTCATCTTGGTCCTGGACCCTCAAAACCTTTCCGTAGCCATCGACAGGACCGCAGAGTATCGTGTATTTGACCTCCAGGAACGAGAGTGTGGAAGCGACCTCGTCATCGACGCCGTGGCAAACGATGATGGGTATGTCAAGATAGGATGCGAGCGTTGCGGCCGTAAGGCCTGTTCTGTACCCCTCGTAGCAGGGTGTCATAAGGACGGCTCCGTCCGACCGGCTCCAGAACGATCTTGCAGCGGCTATGGAGACCGTGGTAGGGTCCCCGGAAAGCTCCCTTGAAGCCTGCATTCCCGAGTATGAGAGCCTGGCTTTCACATCCGCTTCGAGAGGCCCTATGACCACGGCTTCCCTCTCCGGGTAGGCATCCAGGAAACGGGCGACGGAGGTGGAGACGCTGTCATCCTGTGTGCCTTCGTTCTCTCCCGCAACCAGGAACGGGACAGATACCAGCTCTTTGCTGTTGTAATAGGCGGCTATGGGAGTGGCGATCATGGGATAAGCCCTGTCCGAATAGGAAGCCACCACGAGTTCCGGCATCATGGATGTCCTCTGGGAGGTGGATGCCAGCAGGTCGTCAATGGTTGCGGCCTTCTCATTCTGCCCATTCTCCCTTCCCCCGAGAAAGATGACCAGTACAGCTCCTATGACCAGTAATGCTACCAGGGCAACAGCCAACAGCTTCTTTTTTTGTATTGGGGACATATCCATGCCCGACACCTCCGATATAGGACGCTATGAACTGGTCTGTGTGGTTATAATCTTTCCGAATCCCTGTCACGCTCCAGCTCTACCAGTGCCGCCATGACCATTGACTCGAAGGGGTTCAATCTGGCCGCGTTGGAGGATGCCGAAGCATGCCTCCTGATCCTGTTCATGAGCCTGTCGAAGGCCTCCCTGTCCTCCTTTCGGAGGGCTCTCCGGAAGGTCTCCCAGGAGCGGATCTCGTCCTCGAGGAGCATGCGGTAGGTCGGACACGTCTTCCCCATCAGGCCGCCTCCTCGGAGCAAACGCTCCCGTCGAAGTCCTCGAGCATGGTCTGGAACGGATGGAGCGGGGTGAAGTCCTGCCAGAGCCCCCCCCTGGTAACGATCCTGACCCGGGATGGGAACCTGTCGGTGAGGGAGGCCCAGTTGGAGCAGTAAGGGCTGATGCGGGACAGGACCTCGCTCTCGCGGCTCCCTCCCGACGCCGATATTACTATGCAGGCCCCCTTTCCGGCATTCTCATTCAGTACCGACATGCAGTTCTCAAGCATCCCCCGGGCCTCCTCCGGGTCGACCTCCGGGTCGGAAAAAAGGGAATCCATGGCGGATACGATGAGAAGGTCCGGCGGTGATGGAAGGTCCTGAAGGGACTCCCTGACGAGGGAATCCATCTGGTAGGCGGTGAAGGCCCGTGCTATCATCACCCTTTCAAGAACGTGCCTGGGGTCCCCCCTCTGCATGCGGAGTATCCTTGCCATGGAGAAGGGGTCCGCTCCATATCCCCCGTCGATGTAGTATATGCGCCCCCCTCTCTGAGCACCGATAACGGCCAACCTGTCCGTTATGTGCCTGTTCAGGCCGGTCCTGCCGACAAGCAGGTAGATGTTGCCCGGGTGCATGGGGCCGAACAGGTCATCAAATACAGTGACGCCCGTCCTGTAGGAAGTATCCGCCATCATAGATCCTCCCGAGGGGAATAGGGAGATATCCCTGCGGGGTTCATAAGGGGCGGCACGGGGGGGGGATGACCGAAGGTGATATCATTCTTTCTTACCTGGGAAGGTCGGGGGCCTATCCACATCCGGAAATCGAGAAATAGTAGAAACCCCAATCCTATATTGATGTCTCCCTCGATCCGATCAGGGGGCATATAGAATAGGGAGAGATCTTGATGAGAACCGAGAGCAAGATAGCTGTCTTCCTGGTAGGAATTCTCGTAGCTTCCGTGTTTGTCGGGATCCGGACCGCAGAGGTGGAGGGAAAGGACGGTTCCTTCGGTGGAGGTAGCGGAACGCTGGCGGATCCGTATCTTATCGAGGACGTCGACGATCTGCAGAAAATGAAGAACGACCCCACGGCACATTATGCTCTGGTCAGGGACATCGATGCCAGCGGCACGAAGGGATGGAACAGCGGCCAGGGATTCCAACCCGTCGGCAGCGATGACGTCATGTTCGGTGGGTCCCTTGACGGGCGGGGACATTCCATCAGGGGTCTCTTCATCGACAGGGGTTCGGCCACCAACTTGGGTCTTTTCGGTTATATCATGGGTGCGACCCTGAGCGATATCAGCCTGGTCGATGTGAATGTCACCGGATATGACAACGTTGGAGGTCTTGTCGGGACCTGTTTCGGGACCGTTTCGGGATGCTCTATCTCCGGGGAGGTCAGGGGTAATGATAAGATCGGAGGTCTCATCGGTTTCAACGGAGTGGCCAACTTATCTATTTGCTACTCCGTCGGAAGTGTGAGCGGGAGGAGCGAGGTCGGCGGTTTCACGGGGTGGAATACAGGCACTGTTACCGACTGCTACGCAACTGGGAGCGTGGCGGGAACCAGCACCCATTCCGGTGGCTTCGTCGGATGGAACACCGGGACGATGTCGAGATGCTACGCGGCAGGGTCGGTAACGGGTGCGGACAATGTCGGCGGTTTCGTCGGATCGAGCAGTTTCGGAACGGTAGAGAACTGCTTCTGGGACATGGACACTACCGGGCAGACCGTATCCGATGGCGGAGAAGGGATGACGACCGAGGATATGATGTTGAGTTCCACGTACTACCGCTGGGACCTGCAAAATGTCTGGTCAATCATCGATCAGGAGACCTACCCTTGGTTGAGTTCGTTGACCCCGTTCATCACCACCAGTATACTTTCCCCCGCTCGATCGGGGACCCTGGTTGTAGGAGACGCTCTGAGATTCACCGCTCGATCCATATTCGGCCCGGACGTTGAGTACAAATGGGACTTTAGTGATGGCCGAGGATCTACGGTCCAGAGCCCGGGTCTCGTTCGATTTCCGGATACTGGCACGTTCGGAGTGGGATTGACGGTTCTCGTTGACTCCAAAACCTTACCAGGTAAGGACGAAAGGACCTTCGTTGTCGTACCGGTTGGTGCGGGCCACCCGGACCTCGACGTGGTCAACGTCGAGATGCCAGACTCCATGATACCCGGCGGGTCCGCCACGATCTCGTACAAGGCAAGGAACGTGGGGGATGCCCCGATTTCAGGGAACTCTTGGCTCGACGCTATCTATCTCTCGGGGGATCACTATCTGGATGTTGAGGACAGCTTGTTAGCTTCCGTCCCGGTCTCGGTCGGGATAGCCGAAGGGGCTACATACACAGGATCGATGGACATCACCATCCCGATATTGGAGGAGGGGGCGTATCATCTCATCGTCTCATTGAACGATGGTTGGGCTTTCCCCGAAAGGCATCGATCCAACAACGAGGATGCAGAGGACCTCTTGATAGCAATACCGGAGCTTCTGGAGGGGGAGTGGTACAGGAGCGTGTATGAAGCCGGGAAGGTGGAGCATTACTTTCGTTTCAACATACCCTCGGGCAAGAGCCTGACGATAGCACTGGACGGTCCAGAGGAACTGGATATGATCGTGAGGTATGGTCGATTGCCTACCGTTTTAAGCAATGATGGAAGGTCGAGCAGCGGGAAATTGATGATCCCCGCACCCTACTCCGGGAACTGGTTCATACTAATCCGTTCTGAAAAAATGGTGAATGAGGGAAATTATTCGGTCGTTTTCTGGACCTCGGACATAGCCATCGTGGAGGTGTTCCCCTCCAGACATGTTTCAGAGCTGCCTCTGGAGTTGATGCTGACCGGAGCGGGCTTCATTCCACCTCTCTCGGTCGATATGATCGGAAGCGATGGAACATTGTACCGGGCCAGCAACGTCGAGGTCCATCAACCTACCATGCTCTCCGTCAGCTTCTCTGGAGGGATGTTGCGGGAGGGATGCTATGGCATCAGGGTCACTCGACCCGATACAGCCATAGCAGAGCTACCGGATGTCCTTGAGATCGTCCTGGTGGGAGGATCGAAGTTCGATGCGGAATTGGTCCTGCCGGATCGGATCGGGTACAATTCCCCAGCCACTTTTTATGTCGAGTATTCGAACACAGGGGACGTATCGATGCCGGCCCCCTTACTGTCGGTCACGGGATTTCAGTACCCGGAGGATCCCGCGACCGAGAATGTCCAGCAAGGTGCGATCATGACCTTGGACCCGGACCGCATTTTCAATGGCGTATGGACCGATGCAACGCCGAAAGGTTTCTCGGAAACTGTTCAGTTCCTCGCATCGGGCCAGATACCTGGCATTCTCGGTCCAGGTGAGTCCGGACGCGTGCCTATATTCTATGCAGGGTGGCGATCGCCCTGGGACCTTGACCTTTCCCCTATCGAGTGGGTCATCGGTGTGCTTTTCGCAGATAATGATACAAGGGTCGATCGGGATGCATTGAAGGAGAGGATGCGTATCGAATATGTTCGTGAGGACGCTTGGGATGTCATCTGGTCGAACTTCGTTGATGATTCTGGTGATACATGGGGTGACCTCGTGAGTTTGCTCGATAGGAACGCATTGTACCTCCACAGGCAAGGTCAGAGGGTGGAGGACATAGACCAACTCCTTACTTTCAGTTTCCGCCAGGCGGACGGGTTTTGCCCCCTGCCTGAACTCGTTCATGACCAGGATGCACTGGTCCAGGGTCCGGGCCTTTCCATCTCCTTTGAGAGGAATTATCTCCAACCCATATCAAGGAGGTTCGAGTCGGGACCTATGGGAAGGGGATGGGTCCATAACTGGCAATACAAGCTCATCGAGAAGGACGATGGTACGGTCGAGATCTCTGATATGACGGGAACCCCTCGTATCTTCCATCCTGACATACGCTGCACCCGTCGATATCTCTCGCAGCCTGGCGATCCCGGTGAACTCCAGGAACTCCAGCAGGGTGGTTACAGGCTCAAGGAGAAGGATGGTATGATCCAGGTATATCTGCCGGACGGGAAGCTTGATCATTGCGAGGACACGAACGGGAACAGGATAAGCTGTACTTACAGTGGCGACCGACTCACGCGCCTGACCCTTGGGTCCGGGGATTTCCTTGAGCTGACATATGATAGTTCCGGCCACATCACAAGCGTTAAAGACAAGGTAGGGCGCGGTGCGTCCTATACATATTCCGGGGACCATCTTACTTCCATCCTGGCCAATAACGGAGCAGCAACGACCTATGGATACGATCTGACCCCGAAGTCCCCTTCGGAACACGCCCTGACCGAGGTGTTCCTCCCCCTCCAGAGCAAGATCGTCATCGAATACGATGGGGACGGACATCTGAATTCAATATTCAGAAAAGGGGGACTTGAGGACCTCAATTTCACATATGGGCCTGGAATGGTCAAGGTCACGGATGAGGTGGGTAACACGAACCGGTTCCACTTCGACCATTGGGGTAGGATCACATCCTTCGAGAACGGATTGGAGGAAGCCTACCACTTCCGTTTCGATGGGATAGGTCAGATGATCGGTGTGATGGACCCATCGGGTCGCTCCGTGGAATATACATATG
The DNA here is from genome assembly GCA_016928095.1 of Thermoplasmatota archaeon. Lineage (GTDB taxonomy): Archaea > Thermoplasmatota > Penumbrarchaeia > Penumbrarchaeales > Penumbrarchaeaceae > JAFGLL01. The sequence continues at coordinate 12,185 of JAFGLL010000109.1, read as the reverse complement.
ATATTGACGGTGATCCCGTCGGTATCGTAGATCCTATGGGATCTATGTACGGTATCGGATATTCCAGGGTTAACAGCAGGATAGTGAGAACCATCGATCCAGATGGGATCGAGACCGGATATGACCGGGACACCAGGGGCAACCTGATCGGGATATTTTACACGGACGGGAGCAGGGAAACTTGGTCGTATGACCAGTACGGGGACCCGATCACTTGGACCAATCGGAGAGGTAACACGACCAGCTATTCCTTTGATCCAGGTGGTAGGGTGACTTCCATAACCTATGCGGACGGGAGCAAGGCAGAATACGATTATGACGACCGGGGTAATCTTGTTAGGATGGAGGATTGGACAGGGTTGACCACGTTCGGATACGATGGATATGATCGGATGGTGCGGATCGATGGACCCGGATTACCCTGGCTCGAGTTCACATTCGATGGTGCGAACAGGCGCACATCCATCATGGACCATCTGGGGAACAGGATCGAATACGGATATGATGGATCTGGTCGTCTCGATGTCCTGACGGAGGGGGCTGTCGAAGTGGTCCGGTACGATCATGATTCCGCTGGACGCCTCTCGACGAGGACGTTGGAAGGTGGATCCTACACCGACTATGAATACGATGATGCCGGCAGGATCGCAACTCTCTCCGATCATGCTCCTGACCATTCCACACTATCGAGTTTCGGATATACATACGATCGATGCGGTCGACGTACTGGGGTTCAGACCGATCACGGGAGTTGGACATATGAGTATGATGAGAACGACCAGTTGACACATGCGCATTTCGGATCAACAGATCCAGGGATCCCATCACAGGACCTCGCATTCGAATATAATAGAAATGGTAACAGGATAAGTACCAAGGTGAACGGTGAGAAGAGCGAATACGAGGTCAACGACCTGAACCAATACATTCGGGTCGAGGACCGGACCTTCACATACGACCTCGACGGCGATCTGGTCCGGGAGGAAGGTCCGGATGGATGGACATCATATGCTTATGACGATGAAAAGAGATTGGTCGCCACGACCCGCAATGGGAGCATATGTAAGTTCGCCTATGATGGTCTCGGCCATCTTGCCTCGGTGATCGAAAACGGGTCGACGACGAACATCGTGATCGACCCCATGGGAGAGGGTAACGTTTTATGCGAGTACGATGAGGTTTACAACCTCATCTCCCGTTATATATACGGTCTCGGATTGGTCGGCCTTCGGTCCGATTCAGGAGAGTCGAACTATTACCTTTACGATGCGTTGGGGAGTACTTCCGGTCTCATCGATGTCAGCGGCAATGTCCTGAACTCCTACCTCTATGGGCCGTTCGGGGAGACGATCTTGGCTCGGGAAACGATAGGCAACCCTTACAGGTTCGTCGGAGAGCAGGGCGTGAGGTCCGGTCCCTTCGACCTTTATCATATGAGGGCCAGATATTACAGCTCTGATATCGGTCGTTTCATCAGCCCAGACCCGATCGGGATATCCGGCGGTGACCTGAACATGTACCGTTACGTCTCGAATTCACCCACGAACTTTGTGGACCCGACCGGCACGATTTGGTGCAAGGCGGGAGCAAAGGCCTTTGGAAGTGCGGGGGGGATCATCGGAGGGGGTTACCAGATGTACAGTGGTATAGGCAAGATCATCATGGGTGCGGCTATCGCACTTTCCCCATTTAGCGGTGGTCTTTCCCTTGCCATAGGAGCCGGGTTGGCCGCATGGGGCGCTTTCAGCACCGTGAGCGGTGCCTTCTGTGCCTGGGACAATATGGAAGGCCTTTGGGCACCCACCGGCCCCCTGGGCAGAATAAAAAGGATCCCCTGGTTGGCCAGCGATCCAAACCAGAAGATAGGTCCGTCCGGTCAAGGGGATGGTCACTATGTGGTGGAGGGGGTCACACTGTCCTACCGTGTGGAATTCGAGAACATGGAGGATGCTACCGCTCCGGCCCAGATCATCACGGTCAGGGATCCACTATCCGAGGACCTGGACTGGTCCACCTTCGAGCTGACCCAGATAGGTTTCGGAGGTAAGGTCCTCCAGTTGGAGGAAGGGACCAGGTCTATGGAGGAGTTGATTGGATATCGATACTCCGACGATGAGTATTATATCGATATTGCTGTCCTTGTCCAAGCCGGGATCGATATGGAGACTGGCGAGGTATATCTGGACCTGATCTCGATGGATGGGGACACCGGCCTCCTGCCGCCTGTCGATATCGGCCTCCTTCCTCCCGAGGACGGGACCGGACGGGGACAGGGTTCTTTCTCCTATATAGTACATTCCAGAGAAGGTATCGCGGACGGGACCGAGATACGCAACATCGCCACTATCCAGTTCGATCATGGTCTCCGCATTGACACGAACCAGATCGACCCTCTGGATAAGATGAAGGGGACAGATCCAGGACGCGAGGCATTGGTAACGATCGATGCCGATCCTCCCTCGAGCAGAGTGAACGGATTGCCAGATAAAGTCTCAGGCACCTTTGAGGTCTCCTGGGGCGGATCCGACGGGAAGGGTTCCGGAATCGCCTCATTCGATATCTTCGTCAGCCACAACGGCGACCCGTGGACACTGTGGCTTGATGATACGACGAATGTGTCCGCTCCATACGTGGGGGAGGAAGGCCATAACTACGGTTTCTATAGCATAGCTGAGGACAATGTCGGTCATCGCGAGGAGAAACCCACTGCGATGGAGGCCGAGGCGACCGTTGTTCGGTGGACCGTCCCCTTTGCCAATGCAGGTCCAGATAGGACGGTCGAGGTCGGAACGATGGTCGTCTTCGACGGTAGCGGTAGTGAGGACGATATCGGAATAACGAATTACACATGGACCGTTTCAGGTCCTGTTGGACCGATCGTTCTTTACGGGATCGGACCCGGATACACGTTCGAAGAGCCGGGTATATATCTTGTAACCCTTACCATCAAGAACGATGGCAACCTGATGGACAACGACACGATGACCCTGACAGTGGAACTGGCCGATGACGACGGGGGAACATCGATAAGGGCGATCATCATCCTGACCGGGGTCCTCATCGCTGCCATATCGATATCAGTCCTGATCCTGGTGATCCTGATGATTGTCTTGAAGGGATCGAAGAGGAGGTCCGGGGAGGAGGAGTGACCTCAGTATAAGGGTCGGGAGGAGAAGACAATAGCTTTTTGCTGTGTCCATTTGGTAATGAGTGAAATACCTGGGAGCCCGGCTTTGTGGGTAATTCCGATTCCACAATTGTCGCATCTCTTCGATCGTTGGTCGGTGCCAAGTGTATTCTATCGGGCAATGGATCATTCCAGTATTATTGATTTGAATATCGGAATGCACCTCTATCGGAGCATTTGCCATTTATGCTCCTGAATTATCCATGATTGTTGCGGGTTATGTTCAGCAATTATATATGGATCATCGGATCCTCGATATCCATCGGCAAATGACGATCAGAAGGTATGATCTTCTTTCCACTCTTCAAGACAATATTCGAAAGCTGCGATCGTCGCGGCCTCCCTGATATCCTCGATGACGCTCTTCCCCGCCCAGGAATGGTCTTGCTTGGATGGGCATCCTGCAGTTTGTTGGGAGCTTTCTGTTGGGACCTTCTCATTGTTCATTAATAGTATTTTTCAACTGATGCCGGATACTGATACTACACACAAGTTAAAAACAAATAAATATTTGATAGCATGGTTGAAATGTCGATCCCGCTTTATACCGAAGGGGTGATCTTAATCAACACGTGGAGGATGTTCACCAGTATTCGAGATATGCATATGAGGAGATGATATGATACCTGAACGATCTTTTACATTGTTTCCTATATGTATCATGATATTTTCTGTCTTCTCCGGGATATCGGGTTCCGATGTATTATCCTCGGCGGGATCCCCCTGTTTCGAGCCGTGGTTCAGCGCAGGAAGCGGGACCGCAAGCGATCCCTACAAGATATCGAACATCACCGAACTCCAGTGGATGGGTAACACCTCCAATTTGGACAAACATTTCATTCTGGTCAATGATATAGACGCAAGCGTAACGAAGACGTTGAACTCGGGTGCGGGTTTCGTTCCTATAGGTAATAGTACGAACATATTCACAGGCAATCTGGACGGTAATGGATACAACATAACGGACCTCTTCATCAACCGGTCGAGTACGGATTACATTGGACTCTTTGGTTACATCGGTAATGGGACTTCGGTAAAGGATCTGAACCTTGTCCGTTTCAACATAACCGGTGGAAATTATGTTGGCGGTCTTGTGGGAAGAAATGGAGGGACCGTGACGAACTGTTCCGCGAGGGGGAATACGAGCGGGTCTATCGAAGTCGGCGGTCTCGTGGGATTAAACTACGGAATCGTGACGAACTGCTACGCCACAGGAAACACAAGCGGGAATGTCACTGTCGGTGGTCTCGTGGGTTACAACTCAAAGACCTTGATGAACTGTTCTGCAATCGGGAATACTAATGGGACCGATATTATCGGTGGTCTCGTGGGATACAACTCAGGGACCGTGACGAACTGTTCTGCAGACGGTAATACGAGCGGGAGTAGTGAGGTCGGCGGTCTCGTGGGATACAATTACTGGATTGTGACAGACTGTTACGCCCTCGGTAACACGAGCGGAAGTAATTTGGTCGGCGGTCTTGTGGGATACAATATGTTTTTGGCCGTGACGAACTGTTACGCCATCAGTGATACAAGTGGGTTTAGCGAAGTTGGGGGTCTCATAGGAAGAAATGGGGGAATCTTGACGAACTGTTCTGTAGACGGTAATACGAGCGGGATTGACGAAATCGGTGGTCTCGTGGGATACAACTCCGGGACCGTGACGAACTGTTCCGCGATCGGTATCACTAATGGGAGTAATATGGTAGGCGGTCTCGTGGGTAACAATTCTAGAACCGTTGCGAACTGCTACGCTCTTGGTAACACGAGTGGGATTTCCTTCGTTGGCGGCCTCGTGGGATACAATGAGCATGGGACTGCGACTAACTGTTACACCACCGGGAACACCTGCGGAGTAGATTTCGTTAGCGGTCTTGTGGGATTCAATAGCGGGACTGTGACGGACTGTTACACTGCAGGGAACACGAGTGGGATTTCCTTCGTTGGCGGCCTCGTGGGATCCAATTATATGGGGACCGTGACGAATTGTTACGCTACCGGTAACACCAGCGGAGCCGATTCAGTTGGCGGTCTCGTTGGAGATAATTTTCGGATAGAGAATATAGGAGGGGCCGTGGCATACTGCCAAACAACCGGAAATACTTTCGGGAATGTAAGCGTCGGCGGGCTCGTAGGAATAAATAGGGGGGGAACCGTGACACATTGCTTTGCTACTGGGAATACTAGCGGGAATGTAAGTGTCGGTGGTCTCGTGGGAAGAGGTGGAGGGATAGTGATGAACTGTTACGCCACTGGAAACACTAATGGTAATGTAAGCGTGGGTGGGCTCATAGGAAATAATTATTTTGGGACCGTGACGAACTGTTACGCCTCAGGGAACATAAAGGGGACTGGGTCGCATGTCGGTGGTCTCGTGGGTAATAATTCAGAAGGAACAGTGTCGAACTGTTATGCCGCAGGCAAGACGAATGGAAATTCCAGTGTTGGCGGCCTCGTGGGAGGTAATATGGCAGGAACCTTGACGAACTGCTATGCCGCAGGTAACGTGAGCGGAAACCAACAGGTCGGCGGCCTCATGGGCGTAAATTGGTACGGAACCGTGAGGGATTCATATGCCATGGTGACAGTCACCAGATCATCTGGAGCCGATACATCCTTTGGTGGTTTCGTAGGATCGAACTACCGAGGCACGATATTGAAATGCTATTCAACCGGAAAGATCACCTACTCTGATGCCGCAGACCCTAACGATAAAGGCTTCGCTGGCTCTGTGGATACCGGAGTATATTACGAGATGACCGGGAACTTCTGGGACAACCAGACTTCGGGTCAGAATTCGACCGCTGGAAAGGCCACCGGGAAGAACACGACAGAAATGATAACGATAGATACATTCGCAAACGTTGGATGGGACATAGTACATGTTCGGGATCACGTTTCGGAGACATGGTATATCGATGAGGGATATGATTACCCTCGTCTGTACTGGGAGCCATATGTGGATCAATATCCACCTATTGCCGATGCGGGTCCCGACCAGACGGTGAACGTGGGAACCGAGGTAACATTCAATGGAAGGGGAAGTTCGGATAATATTCGGATTGTGAACTGGACCTGGACCTTCTTTAATGGTTATCCGGTCACTATCTACGGGATTGGATCGATCTATGTTTTTAACGATCCAGGGATGTTCATCGTGACCCTGAACGTCACCGATGCAGCGGGGAACTGGAATGAAGATACAATGAAAGTTACAGTGTTGGACATAACGCCCCCGATAGCCGATGCGGGTCCCGACCAGATCGTAGATGAAGGAACAATTATTGCATTCGATGGAAGCGGAAGTTCGGATAATATTGGAGTTGTGAACTGGACCTGGACGTTCAACGACGGAATGGAAAACATCATTTTATTCGGTTCAGCTCCCTATCACACTTTCAACGTTCCCGGGACCTACATCGTTATCTTGAACGTAACTGATGCCGCGGGGAACTGGGCTACCGACACTATGACGGTAACCGTGAACGATATCACCCCTCCCGTGGCGAATGCGGGTCCCGATCAGGTCGTGGTCATGGGAGACACCGTGAGATTAGATGGTACGGGCAGTTCTGACAATGTAGGCATCGTGAACTTTACCTGGAACTTCACCGACATCATTCCCGTAACCATGTATGGAGCGCAACCTGAATACACGTTCAACAACCATGGAGAGTTCATGGTTACGTTGATTGTAACCGATGCTGAAGGTAACTGGTTCTCCGATACCATGATCGTGAGGGTCGATGATATGATACCGCCTGTAGCGGATGCTGGGTCGGATATGGTCGTGGAGGCGGGAACCCTGGTTCTACTCAACGGGAGCGGCAGCCATGATAATGTGGGTATTTCCAATTACACATGGAAGTTCTTCTATGGGAACGATTACATTGCATTATATGGGGTCGATCCACAGTTCAAATTCCATCTCCTGGGAATCTTCATTGTCACTCTATACGTTACCGATGATGCAGGATGGCGAGACGAGGACGAGGTGATAGTGACCGTAAAGGATACCACACCGCCTCATGCCGATGCGGGTCCCGATCAGATCGTTCATCAGGGTGATCTCGTAGTATTTAACGCAGCAGGTAGTTATGATAATTCCGGGATAGTTGATTACAAATGGACATTCAAAGATGGGATCAATGATGTAATTCTATACGATGTCTCCCCTAAGTACAGGTTCGGGCATGCTGGAGTTTTCAACGTGATGCTCGAAGTGACCGATGAGGCAGGATTATGGGATACGGATAATGTGATCATTACGATCGTTGTATCCAGGTTCTCTGTCCATGGGAATGTACTCGATGAGAACGGTGATCCTGTCGAGGGAGTAAAAGTGGAGATCAACGCGACCGATGGAGAAACGTACATTACGGTCACGGGATCCGACGGCTCATTTTCAATGGAGGTCCCCAAAGGACCTTTCACGTGGAGAATATCCAAAGAAGGATACGAAGAATTATCAGGGGAATCCTCCACAGATGATCTCGGGGAGATCACCATAAAGCTAAAGGAAAGTCCGATGGCCCATGATGATGACGCAACAGTGATCATCCTTTTTCTGGTATCCCTGGTCTTTTCGATCCTGATCGTTGTCGGTATCGTGTTGTTCTTTATCTCAAGGAGAAGGAAGGAAGTATTTATGGAAGAGTGAGGGGGTGGTGGGGGCGATCAGCATCTGAGTCCCATCGATCGTTGGACCGTTAAGGGGGGGTCATCCTATTTGAGATCCAAAAGGTCCTTTTGATCGATCAACAGGAATAACCATACAGGGATCCTCAGGATCCTCCTGTCATCGGATCCGTTCAGGTCCAATTCATCCCTCGTCACGACCATCCCCGTCCTGACATCGAATCGGTCCATGAAACGTAGCAGTCCTGCGAGGTCTTTCTTTCCGATATGGTCTCTGTACTTTATCTCGACAGGTATCGGACCGGATAGAACGATATCCACCTCTTCCTTCCCGGGCGATCTCCAGAAGGCGGTTTCGGTCAGGTTGTTCGCAATGATCGTCTCGATGAGGTGACCCATATCTGTTCCGTCGATGCTGCCCATTTGATGCTCCAGCATCGCGATCGGGATGCAGCTGTGGGCGATGTAGGCCTTCTTGCTTGTCCTGGCCCTCTTCAAGGCGCTCTTGGTGAAGTTGTGATCGACCTTGATAAGAAAAGTGCTCTTCAGCGTGTTGATGTACTCCGATGCGGTGTTCCGATCGATCCCCAAAGCATTCGCGATGTTCACTATCTCGAACAATCTCGCAGTATTTCGGGAGAAAATGATCAAGAGATCGTTGACAATATCCTCCCGTCTGGGCCTGATCTTCCTGGATATGTCCGATATGACCTTGTCTATCACCGATTCCTTGATATATCTCGTGATGAACGATTGGTCGGACTGGTCCAGGAGTTCCGGGAAAGCCCCTTTCCGTATATAATCCTCCAAAAGAGAGATGTAGATCTCCTTCTTCGATAGGAACTTCAGATCGTATTCCCTTGAGAGGGAACCAACCTCGATGCTGTTGAGGTGACCGAAATATCCGACGAATTCCCTGAACGAGAGGACCGGGATGATGTGGGTCAATATCCTTCCCGCCAATGTCTCGCGGGAATCCTTGAGATCCAGGCTTGAAGATCCGGATATGATGATCTTAAGGCCTTCTTCGATATCGTAGAGGGTCTTGAGGAGGTCTGGCCAGTTCGGAACCTTCTGGATCTCATCCAGGAACAGATACCTCCTCTCGTCCCTGTTCGAGAAGGTCAAAAAGTAATCTATCAGTTCATTGGCGGTCTCATATCTCTGGAAATCCCGGTCGTCAAAGGAGATATACCCGATGTTGTTATCCGGGACATTCCACTGTAGATCCTGCATGATCTGTTTGAGAAGGACCGTCTTCCCCGTCCTCCTCAGTCCGACGATCGCTATTATCTGGGGGTGGTCCATGTCTTTTTGCAGGATATGGAACTGATCCCTTTTGAACTCGTAGGTGCGGATAGGATCTCCACTCCAATGAGGGTTCTGTTTGATCAGCAATCTTCGATGCCGTTCGTCCATGCGCATGTATCATTCTGCACATTTTTATAATTTGTGCACCTATTCTTCTGCACATTTATCTGTAAGTGCCTGATCCATGACAGCAGAACCGATCTGTTCATTCCATTCCTCAAGAAAATGCTCGAAAGCCGCGATCGTCGCGGCCTCCCTGATATCCTCTATGACGCTCTTCCCGGTCCAGGAGTTGTCCTGCTTCCTGTAAGCATCCGCAAGGACCTCCTGAAGGACCTTTCTGGTAAAACCGGGGTCCCCTCTCCGCCTCTTCTTAATATAATGGAGCATGGAGAGATATATCTCATCGTAAAGCTCGTCGTCCCAATCGGTCAGATCATCACCCTGGCTCATATGTTCCTTGTCTCGTTTTTCAGCCATTCCTTCTCCTCATCCGAAAGATGCGGAGAGAGCCTTTTAAAAACGGTCCTATGATAGTCGTTCAACCACTTCCTCTCCTCCTGGGTCAGAAGGGAAGGCTCCACCAGGTTGAGATCGATCGGGCACAGTGTCAGCGTCTCGAAGCGCAGGAACTCCTGCTCATCGTTGCTATACTCGTCATCCCTGACCACCGTGATGAGGTTCTCCGTCCTGATCCCGTATTCCCCCGCTTTGTAATATCCGGGTTCGTTCGAGAGGATGTTCCCTGCTTTCAGGGGAACCCCGATGTCCCTGGGAGTTATCCCCATGGGACCCTCGTGAACGTTGAGATAGTGTCCGATTCCGTGACCTGTTCCATGGTTGTAGTTCTTCCCCACATCCCATAGAGCTTTCCTTGCGAACGCGTCCAGCTGTTTGCCGGAGAAGCCGGCGGGGAACCGCAGCATCGCGATCTGGATGTGTCCCTTCAGTACACGGGTGAACATCTCCTTCTGCTCATCCGTGGTCTTTCCCAGGGTGAGGGTCCTTGTTATGTCCGTGGTCCCGTTGAGGTACTGACCCCCTGAATCCACCAGATAGATACCTCTCGGTTCGATCTCGACATCGGTCTCCGGAGTGGGGTCGTAATGTATGATCGCACCGTGCCCTGCGTATCCGGAGATCGTCGTGAAGGAGAGGCCTACGAACTTTTCCCCCTTTCTTCGGTACTCCTCCAGCTTATCAGCCGCGGATATCTCCGTCACCCTCTCCCGGGGGACAGCTTCATTCAACCATTTCAGATAGCGTACCATCGCCACTCCATCGACCACTAGGCAGTCCCGGAACCCCTGAAGTTCAGTTGGGTTCTTGACCGATTTCATGTCCTGGATGGGGGAGCGCTCCATGTGGGTCCTGACCTCTTTGCGGAGGTTCAACGCGATCCATTTGTTCACGGTCTTGGGATCGATCCAGACCTTGCCCTCGAATCCTTTCAAATAGCTCCGGATATCTTCGTAGGGACGGAACTCGACCAGTCCGTCAAGGACTTCTTTAAGCTCTTTCGTTATCTTATCCCCATCGATGAAGAGATAGGCCGCATCCTTCGTGATGACAGCGTATGATATCACAAGAGGATTGAAGTCTATGTCCGTCCCCCTTATGTTGAAGACCCATGCTATGGCGTCAAGGGAAGCTATAACGTGCGCATCGCAGAGCTTCTCCTGCATCTTCTCCTGGACCCTTCTCAGCTTTTCACGAACGGACTGCCCCGAATAGATGTCCGAAAGGACGATCACAGGGGCCTTGGAGGGAGAAGGCCTGTTCTCCCACAGTTCATCGATCAGGTTCTCCTCGATATACTCGAGGAGCACACCTCTCTGCTTGAGGGTTTTTGCGAGCTGGGTTGCAGAATCAACGGATATGAGCCTCGGATCGATGCCCAGCTTTTCTCCGTCTTTCAGCTCCTTCGCTGCCCAATCCTCGAGCTTGAGAGGATCGGGTATCCCCATCTTGAAGAGGGTTATCCCGGACCCCTTGAGCTGCTCCTCTGCCTGGAGGAAATAGCGACCATCCGTCCAGAGCCCGCCCTTGTCCATTGTGATCAGAACGTCACCGGCGGAGCCGGTGAAACCCGATATCCACTCCCGTCTCTTCCAGCATTCGGGCAGGTACTCCGAATGATGTGCGTCCGTGCTGGGGACCAGATATGCCTTGACCCCTTCGCGTTCCATGAGCCTTCTCAGCGCTTCGACCCTTTCCGGGACTTCCATGCATTACCCTCCGATAGGAGTGCCTGTAATCGGGTCATACCGGATAAAATTAATCTATGAAGGATGGAAAGCCAAAATAAGAATAGCTACCTTCATGTGTCATGGAGGAGCTATCCGCCGTCAAATACGTCGAGACCAGGTCCCGCTTCTTCGCACACCTGTACCGTATAGATTCCATCGGGGAGGCGGACCTCATCCTCAAGGAGCACAGGAAGCTTTACAAGAAAGCGGTCCACCACTGTTTCGCCATCAGGTTCACGGATGTCGACGGAAAACTGGTCGAATATTCAAAAGATGACGGCGAGGTGGGGCACCCCGGAAAGACCCTTCTCGAGCTCATGAAGAAGAAGGACCTCAAATCGCATCTACTCATGGTCTCAAGGGTATTCGGCGGTGTCAAACTCGGGGTCGGCGGTGTAACGAGAGCTTTCAAAGCTGCCGGCGGATCCGCTCTGGATATAATATGACCGATCCTTTAAAAGCTGTCGTCCCGGTCTCGATCCGATGCTCTCCAATGCACGCAGAGGAGATTTCAACAAGGTTATCGCTGTCAAGGTCGACCGGATCGCTCGATCCCTTCAAGACCTCCTGGAGATAGCGGGAACGCTTGGGAACTACAATGTAGATCTCGAATTCACTGATCAGGACCTCGATATCTCTTCATCTCAAGGCAGACTGATGTTTCAGATCCTTGGAGCTTTCACTGAGTATGAGAGAGAGATCATCCGTGAAACCTAAGCTCCCACTAGAATAGTAACGAGGGATCAGTTCACATTGGTTTTTGAATGAAATCTGTTGAAGATCAAACGATAAGTACT